>JBOHMF010000480.1:0-3341 GCA_050730055.1 Allostellaceae bacterium | reverse complement strand
AGTAGGAAGCTACGGGGTGCCCCGTATAGTCGTAAAGGGAGGATAATCGTGATGAACGAATTCAGCTTCGATCCATCAAAGTACTATTTGGAAGGAGAAAGCTATAGCATCAGCTATGACGAAATTATCAAAAATGCAATTGTGCACGTCCACGGCATCCGGTATGATCTCGTTGGTCCATATGAAAACTATGCCGCTGCAATGCAAGCCGCTTGGGATCTCCTCCGGCAAAAGGGTCTGAAACCATAGATCACCTAGACGGACAGCCGCTCCTTATCTGGAGGGTTCTGAGTTGAGATATCTATTGACAGCCGCATTGGCTTACCTTGTGATGATGGCCAATGTGTCTGCGCAGACTAAGAAGAGTCTTTGGACCGTCCAAGCGAGCGATGACGGAACCATTGTTGCTAGCATCGCAATGGATCACCCGGGAGCATCCGGCACTACGATCGTAAGCTTGATGAACGTCGGGTTCGGCCCAAGGGGTGGATGCCAGCCTGAGGTCGGAATCGCCATGCTAAAAGGCGACGGTTATGGCAAGCCCGTCGGCAAAATATCTCCTCCCCACACTGAACCAGTGAATTTGATGGTGGACCAGAAGCCGGTCCTCACTCAAGCCCCATTCCTGGTTAAGTACGATAATGGTTTGGAGGTAGTTTTTCCGGCGAGCCGGCAGGTTCTCCAGGCGTTGGCTGCCGGAATCACAGCCTCTGTGCAAATTGTCTCTGGCACGCCGAAGTTCGAATTTCCTATAGCCGGAGCCGCCGACGCCATCGCAGACGCCCGGAAGCGGTGCATATCGGCCATTGACGCCCCGTGATTAATTACAACTCAGCTCGCGTAGGATGGGTTGAGCAACGCGAAGTCCATCTTAGTATATGTTATCTGTACGCCCGGCATCGGAGGTTGCGGTGAGATTCCCCCGGATCACGGTCGATCCAAGGCAGATGGACGGAGTGCCGTGCCTGCGAGGGCTGCGTATCCCGGTGGCGACGGTTCTCGGGATGCTCGCAGACGGAATGGCCGAGGCGGAGATCCTTGCCGCCTATCCCGATCTCGAACCCGCGGACATCCATGAGGCGCTGCGCTACGCCGCCGAAGCCATGCGCGAACGTGCGCTGCCCCTCGCGGAGCCGTGAAGTTTCTCATCGATAACGCGCTGTCGCCCCTTGTCGCGGAGCAGCTGCGGCAGGCGAGCCCGATCCCGCCTACCGCATCGTCGGCATCACGTATTCGGCGCCGGCGCGCACGCCTTGCGGCCAGCGCGAAATCGCGGTCTTGAGGCGGGTGTAAAAGCGCACCCCCTCCATGCCGTAGACCGCCATGTCGCCAAAGAGGGACCGCTTCCAGCCGCCAAAGCTGTGAAAGGCCATCGGCACCGGGATCGGGATGTTGACCCCGACCATGCCGATCTGGATCTGGTTGACAAATTCGCGCGCGGCGTCGCCGTCGCGGGTGAAGATCGCGACGCCGTTGCCGTATTCGTGCGCGTTGATCAGACCGACGGCTTCGTCAAAACTCCGGCTGCGCACGACCGCGAGCACCGGTCCAAAGATTTCCTCCTTGTAGATGCGCATCTCGGGCTTGACCTCGTCAAAGATCGAGCCGCCGAGAAAAAAGCCGTTCTCATAACCCTGCAATTTGAGACCGCGGCCATCGACGACGAGCTTTGCCCCTTCCTTGACCCCGAGATCGACATAGGAGCGCACGCGATCGAGATGCGCGCGGGTGACGAGCGGCCCCATCTCGGCCTCGGGATCGGTGCCCGGGCCGACCTTCAGCGCGCGCACGCGCGGCACCAGCTTGTCGATCAGCCTGTCGCCGACCCCGCCGACCGCGATCGCGACACTGACCGCCATGCAGCGCTCGCCGGCCGAGCCGTAGGCCGACCCCATCAGGGCGTCGGTCGCCTGGTCGAGATCGGCGTCGGGCATCACCACCAGATGGTTCTTGGCACCGCCGAGGGCCTGCACGCGCTTCCCGTTCTGCGCTGCGCCCGCGTAGATCGCGGAGGCGATCGCGGTCGAGCCGACAAAGCTGACGGCGGCGACCTGCGGGTGCGCGATGAGCGCCTCGACCGCCTCCTTGTCGCCGTTGACGACATTGAAGACGCCCGCCGGCAACCCGGCCTCGGCCAGAAGCTCGGCGACGCGGATGCCGGCCGAGGGGTCGCGCTCCGACGGCTTCAGGACAAAGGTGTTGCCGCAGGCGAGCGCGACCGGGAACATCCACATCGGCACCATCGCCGGGAAGTTGAACGGCGTGATGCCGGCGCAGACGCCGAGCGGCTGGCGCAGCGACCAGCTGTCGATGCCGCGGCTGATCTGCTCGGTCGTCTCGCCCTTCATCAGGTGCGGGATGCCGCAGGCAAACTCGACAACCTCGATCCCGCGGGCAACTTCGCCCTGGGCATCGGACAGGGTCTTGCCGTGCTCCGCAGTGATGAGCCGCGCCAGGGCGTCGCTTTCCCGCTCCAGGATCTCGCGGAACTTGAAGAGGACGCGCGCCCGCGACAGCGGCGGGGTCGCGGCCCAGGCAGGAAACGCCGCGGCGGCGGCCCGGACCGCGCGATCGACCTCGCTTGCGCTGGCAAAGGCGACGCGGCGGGCGCGCTCGCCGGTCGCCGGGTTGAACACCTCACCCCAGCGCCCGCTCGTCCCCTCGACCCTCTTGCCGCCGATATAATGCTGAACATCGCTCATCAGGATCGGCCCCGTCACCCGTCTCTCGAAAGACCCATCATAGGCGCCGCGCGGCGCCGCGTCAGGAGTTTTGATCTTGCCCCAGGTGCGGCGCCGGGGTAGGCCGGTCGTCATGTTCGATCTGGTCTTTCTCGGCACCGCCGCGACCGCGCCCGCGGCCGAGCGCGGTCTGCCGGCCGCTGTCGTCACGGCCGGGCCGCAGCGGTTTCTGATCGATTGCGGCGAGGGCACCCAGCGCCAGTTGCTGCGCGCGCGGCTCGGCTTTCGCGGATTGTCGCACGTCCTTCTCACCCACCCCGATCTCGATCACGTGCTGGGTCTCGCCGGCTTGATCGCCACGCGCGCACTTTTTGACCTCGCCGGGGCTTTGGAAATCATCGGCAGCGCCGAGACGCTCGCTTTTGTGCAGCGCTATCTCGCCGCGACGATCGGCGGCGGGGCGGGCAGCGCCTATCGCTTGCGCGCAGTCGCGCCGGGGCCGATCCTCTCGGCGCGCGGCTGGCGGCTCGACGCCTTTGCCGTCAGCCACCGCGCCGCAACCAGTCTCGGTTATCGCTTTGCCGCGGAAGAGCGACGGCCCCTTCTGCCCGAGCGCCTTGACCGGCTGGGGGTGCCGCATGGACCCGAGCGCGCCGCACT
>JBOHMF010000479.1:0-3342 GCA_050730055.1 Allostellaceae bacterium | reverse complement strand
GCGGTGGCCATGGCGGCCAATGGAGAAAACCTGCCCCGGCGACGGCCGGGGGTCGTCTATTGGGCGGAAGGCGCGTCCGGGTGACGGGAGGCAGTTTCGACTTTCCGCGCTTCCTCGGCCTTCTCCGCGCGCTGGCGCCACAGGTCGAAGATGCCGCCCGACCCCATCGGCGCGACGATCAGGTCGCAGAGCGCCCAGACGAGGGCATCGACCCGGTCGGGCGAGTGGCCGCCGGCGCGGTCGAGATCAGCCGTAAAGGCGCACATCTGGTCTTCGAGGGTGGGATAAAGGCCGACGTGGTGGACGCGGCCCTGTTCGTAGAGTGCCGCCACGGGTTCCGCCCGCACCACCTTGCCGCGAGTGGCACGCACGCCACGGTAAGGAATATCGGGCGCCACCATGCGAACCGTGGCCTCGACCATGTCGCCACCCTGGTTGACCTCCGCGACGATGCGATCGGCCTTGTGCGCGCGATACGCCGCGACCGCGGCCCTCGCCCATTCCGCCGGCGCAAACCGCCCGGAGAGATCGGCGAGCACATAGCCGTGCCCCTGGTGATCCCGCCCGGCGACGATGATCCCGGTTTCGTCCGAACCCTCGCCCGAGGTTGCCGCCGGATCGATCGCGACGACGACGCGCGCGAGATCGGGGTGCACCCCGCGCCCGAGCCGCGCCCGCTCGATGCCATCGCGGGTCCACAGCGCGCCCGGCACGTCATCGAGGATCTCGGCGAGGAGTTCCTGCCGTCCGAGCCGGGTTCCTTCGTAACGCCGGACGATCTGATCGAGAAACGCCGGCGCGAGGTTGGCGCGGTTGTCATAGGTCGTGCCGCGGGTGACGGCGACGGTCGGGTCGGCGAGGAGGCGCTTGATGATCGCGGTCGGCTTTGGCGTGGTGGCGACGACAACGCGCGGGTCGGCGCCGAGCCGCAGCCCGAACATCAGCATGTCCCAGGCTTCGGGGTAGCGCCAGGCGGCGAGTTCGTCGCACACGGCAAAGTCGTGCTGTGGGCCGCGCAGGCGCTCCGGCTCGTCGGCCGAGTAGGTCGTGGCGATGGCGCCGTTCGGCCAGGTCAGCCGGCGCTTTGACGGCTCGTAGAGCGGGCGGCACCACGGCGGCGCGATGGCGAGCAAGCCGCTCTCACCCTCGACGATGACATCGCGCGCGTCGGCCGCGGTCGGGGCCACCAGCGCGACGCGGCGGGCGGCACCGTTCTCGACCCGCGCCCTGACCGTCTCGGCGAGGGTGCGCGTCTTGCCAAACCCGCGCCCGGCCAGCAGCAGCCAGACGCGCCATCCGCCCTCCGGCGGCAACTGCTTGTCGCGGGCCCAGAAGGGCCAATTTTGCAGCAAGGCCTGCGCCTGCTTTGAACTCAACTGGAAGACGAGATCATTTCTCAGAACTGCCGGCTGCGAGGCGAGCCAGGCGGCGTGCAAGGACTTCACGCGCATCCTCCGCAGCGGCATCGGCCCCATGAGCCGGCCGATGCGCAGCCTGCGCGAACATGCCCAAATGGCGCGCGATCACGTCGAGTGCCGACTTCTTGTCGTAGAGCTTGATCCGGCAGTTCTTGCTGCTCCCATTGGAGGCAACTTCTGAGACCGCCGCGACATCCCCGTCCGACAACGATTCGCAATTTTTCAGCACGAATCCATCCGGTCCCCAATCGGCGATCCGGCGCAGATCGGCAAAGGCGATGCGGGCATATTCCTGCAACACGCGCTCAGGCGTGATACCCAGTCGCGCCGCACGGAGCAGGATCTCATCCTGATCATGCGGTCGGGATGCGGTCTCTCCGGACTTGATCCCAGGATCGACGCTCTCGACGGATTTGATCCGTCGCCCGCAGGGAACTGTTGCCGGCGGCCGGCGGCCGGAGCGAAATGCCACGATTATGCGTTCTCAAGGAGAAAAGATCCGAAGGTCGCGCTGCGCTGAGAGCCGACCGAAAGGCGCTGCGGGCGGCTAGGCGAGATTTTTGTGTGCCGCCTGCCCTTCAGGTTTTGTAAGCATGGTCGTGTTCTACCATAACGATCCGGATTTGTCAAGTGAAAAACGCAAGTGCTCATTCGCAATTCCTCACGACGCCGAGATGGGCTTCGAGGGCGCCGAGGGCGGCGATCAGGATGCCGGAGGCGGCCTCCTGGCTGATGCGCCGCCCGTTCCAGCCTTGCTCGCAGGCCCATTCCTTCAGCGACTGCTCCCAACCGACGACGTGCCATAAGCAGGAACCGGCCGGGGACGCCAGACCGCCGACCGCCTGGATCGCGCGCCAAACCTGCCGCCGCGCCGCCTCCGTGCGCAACCCTGCGTTCTCGACGCCAAACCGGCGCGGGAGAACGCCGCTGCGGAGGCGCGACCAATCAAAGGCTCGCAACGGGTCCAACTGGGCAGCGGCAAAACGAACCCGAAAATCCTCGGCGGCTTGCCGCATGGTGGGAGTGATCGAACCGCGCCGCTGCATGACGGCGAGCGTATCAACAGCGCGGTAGGGGCGCGCGGGTCGGCCGCCACCATCGGCGATCGTCTGCTCAATCCGCTCCACCGGCCCATGATTACGGCGCTCCGGCGTCGGTGCGACGGCTGCTTCCACTACGGCCGTGCCGCCGCTCCGTCCAGTGCGAGAATATGTCATGCTCATCTCCGAACAAAACAAGAACAATTATGTCATGAAAATTCCCGAACAGCGTGTTCCAATCGGTCGAGAAAGTGGCGCGAGGGTCCCTCACCCTCCCGGCAGCGCCGCCCGCCGACCATGTTTGCCAGGGCCTTGACCTCGCGCAGCCGCACCCGTTCAGCACAGCTGCCGCGGGGCAGATGGCAGAGCGCATGATGCTGCGGGCAGTAGGACGACCCCGACCGGCATTGCGCAGCACAGCGGCGGGCGGGCCCATCCCCTTTATCGGAGGCCACAAGATAAGCGCACCCTTCCTCCTCGCGGCCCTCTGCCGCGAGGGGCCTTGCTGTTCGGCCCATCGGCGTCCCCCTTGTCGAGATCGCACGATGATGATAGATTGCATGTGCGAAGTCAACACTTAATTGCTAAAATGGTAACGATGGACGCGCAATGGTTTCATGACGCTCTCGAGCGGGCGGGCGCCTCCCAAGCGGATCTTGCTCGGCATTTGGGTCTGGCCCAGTCGGCGGTCTCGCGCATGCTGAAAGGGGAGCGCGGGATGAAACCGGTCGAAACCGTGCAAACCGCCGATTTTCTTCGGGTATCCCCGGAGGAGGTGCTGAGCCATCTGGTCGAAGACGTGACCCCATCACCCGCGGGTGAGGCGCCGCGCCGTGGCCGACCGCCGGGGATAGTCCGGCCGCTGCCGACGAGCGGTAGCGCCC
>JBOHMF010000478.1:0-3349 GCA_050730055.1 Allostellaceae bacterium | reverse complement strand
GGATTGAGCTAAGCCGCGGGCCGTCGCACGGGCTATGGGGAATTGATCGCGGCGGCGCCGGCACGGAACGCGGCGTAAAGTGCCGTCTTGCCGATCTTGAGGCGCAAGGTGTCAAATCGCTTCCAACTACGACCCCCTTTATGGAATGGCCCGCCCCTCTCCTCCACCATGCCGGGTGGACAAGCGGAGGACGAGGCAATGGACGTTAGCATTCTCGGGGTGGACTTGGGCAAGAACAGCTGCAGCGTGATCGGGCTGGACCCGACGGGGCGTGTGGTAATGCGGCGGCGGATGCGGCGGGAGAGCATCGTGGGGCTGGCGGCGAAGCTGCCGGGCTGCGTGGTGGCGATGGAGGCATGCTGTGGCGCGCACCATCTCGGGCGGCAGCTCGCCGCACAGGGGCACGAGGTGCGGCTGATGTCGCCGGAATATGTTCGTCCCTACGTCAAGGCGCAGAAGAACGATGACCGCGACGCGGAGGCGATCGCCGAGGCGGCGACCCGGCCGACGATGCGGTTCGTCGCGCTCAAGAGCGAGGCGCAGCTTGATGTGCAGGTCCTGCATCGCGTGCGCGATCGGCTGGTCGGCCAGCGGACCTCGCTGACCAACCAGATGCGCAGCATCCTGCTGGAACGCGGGATCGTCATCGCACAGGGTCGACGCAAGCTGCTCGACGCCTTGGCGATGCTGTCGGCCGAGACGGACGGTTCAAGCGTGGGGCCGCGGGTGCGGTTGCTGCTCGAGGACATGCTCGATCAATGGCGCGCGCTCGATGCGCGGATCACGGCTCTGGACGATGAGTTCGCCGGGCTGGCGCGCAACGACCCGGCAGCCCGCCGGCTGGCGACCATCCCGGGCATCGGCGTGCTGAACGCGACCGCGCTGGTCGCCGCAATCGGCGACGGACGGACCTTCGGCCGCGGTCGTGACCTCTCGGCCTGGCTGGGGCTGGTGCCGCGTCAAGCGACCACCGGCGGCAGGCCGAAATTGCTCGGGATCACCAAGCGCGGCAGCAAATATCTGCGCAAGCTGATCATCCAGGGGGCGCGGGCCGCACTGCCTTCACTGTCCAGAACGGCGACGCCGCTCGGCGGCTGGCTGCGCGGGCTGCTCAGTCGCGCGCATGGCAACACGGTTGTCGTCGCGTTGGCGAGCAAGCTGGCGCGGATCGCCTGGGCATTGCTGCGCAGCCAGACCGCGTTCGTCGCCGGCGGACCCGCGGCGGCATAGATAAGATCGGCCCGCGGCACTCACCCGGCGTCGCGAGCCGCAGGAGGTCTGCGGGTGGTGGAAGCGAGATGGCCTGACAGTCACCGGTGTCCCGACAGCCTATGGCGCAAAATGGCACTCGATGCCGGCCCCTTTATGAGGCTCGGGACGCGCGGATCTCCATCTTGGCCGGGGTTCGACCCTGAGACCGGATACGTTGATGCAGACTGCTCAGATTAACTCGCGAAAACTGCTTGCCGACGGGGCGGGCCATACGTTTCGCGTCCAATCGCGACCCCCTGTGAGGTGCCTGGATTGGGCTTATCCATGTAGCGCATAGGAGGGACCCGCGGCCGGCGCCGCGCGTCCCGCAGCGCTGGCGGTGACGGCCGTGGGAGGTTCCTGTGCGCCCACATGGGTAAGCCCGGGTGGGGGTCCGGGGGAGGGTTTTTCAGTTGCGGTTTTTGAACCGCCAGCTGGTATTGCCGGTCTCGATGATGTCGCAGTGGTGGGTCAGGCGATCGAGCATGGCGGTGGTCATCTTGGCGTCGCCGAAGACCTGGGGCCAATCGGCGAAGGCGAGATTGGTGGTGATCAGCAGCGAGGTATTCTCGTAGAGCTTGCTGATCAGGTGGAACAGCAACTGGCCGCCGGGCTGACTGAACGGCAGGTAGCCCAGTTCGTCGATGACGATGAGATCGTAGCGCAGCAGGTTCTCGGCGAGACGGCCGCTGCGACCGGCGGCCTTTTCCTGCTCGAGCTGATTGACCAGATCGACCAGGTTGAAGAAGCGGCCTCTGGCGCGGGCGCGGATAACGGCCGAGGCGACGCCGATGCATAAATGGGTCTTTCCGGTGCCGGTGCCGCCGATGAAGATTCCATTGCGCTTGGCATCGAGGAAGGCGCCGCCGGCGAGTTCGCGCAGCTGGCCCTCGTCGACCGGGGTCTCGGTGAAGACGAACGTATCGAGGTCTTTGAGGACTGGGAACTTGGCCCCGCCGATGCGATAGCTGATTGACCGGGCTTGACGATGTGTGCGTTCGGCCCGGATCAGGCTGGCGATGAGGGGGTAGATCTCGTCGCGTCGGGCGAGCCCCTTGCCGGCGATCTCGTCGAAGCTGGCGCGCATGCCGTAGAGCTTGAGCTCAGTCATGGCTTCGAGGATCTCATGGCGTTCCATCGGGCGACCTTCCTTATGCTGTCGTAGCGCCCGCAATCGGCCATCGGCTCGATCTTCAGGCGCAGCGCGTCGGGTGTGGTGATGCTGGGCGGCGCCGCCGGCTGCTGCTGACGCGCCAGCACGGTCAGAATCACGTCGCCGCTGGCGATGCCGGCCGCGAGCGCTTCGGCGCAGGCCGCCTCGACCGCGCCCAGCCCATGGTCGAGCATCGCGCCCAGCACCTTGACGAACTGACGATCGCAGTCGGCGTGGCTCTTCAGCTTGGCGCGGACCTGGGCCAAGCCCGGCGGCAGGTCCCAGTCCTTGAACGGGGCGCCATTGCGCAAGGCCCCCGGCTTCTTCACCAGGACCGGCAGATAGTGCCAGGGATCGTAGATGATCTGGTCGCGCCGGAACTGCCGGGGATGGTCGGCCACCACCTCGCCATCGAGCAGAACGACGATACGCTCGGCATGGGAGCGCACCAGGACCATGCGGCCGGCGGCTCGCGCGTCGACGCTGTAGCGGTTGTGATCGGCCATGATCAGGCAGGTCGTCGTGGCGCGTACCGCCTTCTCGACAAAGCCGTTGAACGGCCCGCGCTGCTCGATCAGGCTCGTCCGCTCATCCTGGAATACCTCCCAGATCGTGCGGTCCTTGAACTCCGGATGCTTGGTGCGCCGGGCGTAGGCGATGCACTGATCCTCCAGCCAGCCGTTCAGCTCGGTCAGGCTGGTCACCCGCGGCTTGGGGCGGAACAACTGGTCGCGCAGATTGCCGACCTGGTTCTCGACCTGACCCTTCTCCCAGCCAGCGGCGGGCGTGCAGGCCACCGGCTCGATCAGATGGTGCGAGCACATCTGCAGGAAGCGGCGATTGTACTGGCGCGCCTTGCCGACGAAGATCGCCTCTACCGCCGTCTTCATGTTGTCGTAAATGCCGCGCCGGCAGGCCCCGCCGTAGAACTGGAACGCTTTGTCG
>JBOHMF010000477.1:0-3356 GCA_050730055.1 Allostellaceae bacterium | reverse complement strand
GGCGCCACGGTCGAGACCGCCGATGTCAAAGCGCTCCTGCCCTGGCTCGACTGGGCCTGGGAGGAGACCAAGATTGCTGCAAAAGACGCTTGAATTCACCACGGGGCGCCGAGATCACGGAGAAGATGAAGAGTTGCGCGCCAAAGGCGCGCACCAATTCTTCCTCCGTGCCGTGTCTCCGTGGTGCCTTTATTGGAGTCGGGAATGCCAAAGGTGTTGATTGCGGATGAGTTGAGTCCGCGCGCGGCGGAGATCCTCAACGCGCGCGGCCTCGCAGCCGATGTGCGGCCGGGCCTTTCACCCGAGGACTTGCGCCACGCGATCGCCGCCTATGACGGCCTCGCGGTGCGCTCGGCAACAAAAGTCACCGCGGACCTGATCGCTGCGGCAGGCGCGCTCAAGGTCATCGGCCGCGCCGGCATCGGCGTGGACAATATCGATGTGGCGGCGGCCACCGCGCGCGGCATCGTTGTCATGAACACGCCCTACGGCAACTCGATCACCGCCGCCGAGCATACGATCGCGCTGATGTTTGCGCTGGCGCGCCAGATCCCGGCGGCCGACCGTTCGACCCAGGCGGGGCGCTGGGAGAAGTCGCGCTTTATGGGGGTCGAGCTCACCGGCAAGACGCTGGGGATCATCGGCTGCGGCAATGTCGGCGGGATCGTCGCCGAGCGCGCCCAGGGGCTCAGGATGAGGGTCATCGCCTACGACCCGTTTCTGTCGCCGGAGCGCGCGGTCGCCCTCGGGGTCGAGAAGGTCGAACTCGACGAACTCTACACCCGCGCCGAGTTTGTCACCCTGCACACCCCCCTCAACGAGGCGACGCGCAACCTGATCGATGCCGCCGCGCTTGCGCGCATGAAGCGCGGCGTGCGCCTCGTCAACTGCGCGCGCGGCGGTCTCGTCGTCGAGGAGGACCTGGCGCGCGCGCTCGACAGCGGCCAGGTCGCGGCCGCCGCGATCGATGTCTTTGCCGAGGAGCCGGCAAGAAAGAACCCGCTCTTTGGCCGCGACAATGTCGTCGCGACCCCGCATCTCGGCGCTGCGACCAGCGAGGCGCAGGAGAACGTCGCTGTCCAGATCGCCGGGCAGATGGCCGATTTTCTGCTCTCCGGGGCGGTCGCCCATGCTGTCAATGTGCCTTCGCTCACGGCCGAGGAAGCGCGGCGGCTCAAACCCTATATGAAGCTCGCCGAGCAGCTCGGCAGCTTTGCCGGACAGCGGGTCGAGAGCGGTGTGCGCGTCGTCGCCATCGAATACGAAGGCGCGGCGGCCGAGCTGAATGTGAAACCCCTGACCGCGATCCTCCTGGCCGGGTTGCTGTCACCGCAACTGGCGAGCGTCAACATGGTCAACGCGCCGGTGCTGTGCCGCGAGCGCCACATCCGCGTCAGCGAGACGCTGAGCCCTGAACCTGGCGACTACCAGACCCTGATCCGCCTTACGGTAACGACATCGGGGTCCCCGCGCCCCTTCGAGACGCCGCCCGGCGGCGGCTCCTCAGGAGTGTCGCGCGGGGCTGGCGAACACTCGCGGCGCGCGGTCGCCGGCACGCTCTTTGGCGGTGACAAGCCGCGCCTTGTCGCGGTCGAAGGCATCCCGCTCGAAGCCGAGCTTTCGGGCCACGTGCTGTTTGTGCGCAATTCCGACAAGCCCGGGTTTATTGGCGCTCTCGGCAACACCCTGGGCGCGGCCGGGGTCAATATCGCGACCTTTCACCTCGGGCGCACCGCCCCGGGGCAGGAAGCGATCGCGCTCATCGAGATCGATCAGGCGCTGACCCCCGACACCCTCGATCGGGTGCGGGGTCTGCCCGATGTGATCCAGGTCAAGGCGCTACAGTTCTAGCATTACAGTTGCATTTCAGAGGATTTCTGATACGCTCCAGCATCGCTGGAGTGTGCCTGATGAGCGCTTCGATCGAGACGACGCTGGAACTGTGGGCGTCTGCGCTGCGGGAGGTGAAAGCGCGGATGCGGCCGCTGTTCACCCAGGAGCGCGTGGCGGTCTCGGCGGGGTTGTTTTTGGACAGTCTGCTCGGCAACGAGCCGCGCAAGACCGGGTGGATGCGGGCCGAAGCGGCCGGCGATCCCGGCCCGTGGCGCCAGCAGGCGATCCTCGGCCGCGGCCGCTGGCAGGCCGAGGCGCTGCGCGACATTGTGCGCGATTACGTTGTCGAACATCTGGCCGATGCGGAGGCGGTTCTGGTTGTCGATGAGACCGGCTTTCTGAAGCAGGGCAAGGCGTCCTGCGGGGTGGCGCGGCAATACACCGGCTCGGCCGGGAAGATCACCAACTGCCAGGTCGGGGTGTTTGCCGCCTATGTCTCGCGTCACGGCCATGCCTTTATCGACCGGGCACTGTATCTGCCAAAATCCTGGACCGACGATCCGGCCCGGATGAGGGCGGCGCATGTGCCCGAAGGGACGGGCTTTGCCACAAAGCCGGCGCTGGCGTTGGGCATGATCAGGCAAACCATTGCGGCCGGTGTGCCGTTCCGCTGGGTGGCGGCCGACAGCATCTACGGTGTGGGCGCGGTCGAGATGGCGTTGCGGCGCGCCGGGGTGGGTTATGTGCTCGGGGTCGCGGCCAACCATTACTTTTGGTCGTGGCACGACAGGCCGGCGGTTGCTGGCACCGCCGCGGCGATCGCGCAAGCGCTTGACCCCGCGGCGTGGCAGCGCTTGTCGGCGGGAGAGGGCAGCAAAGGACCCCGGCTTTATGACTGGGCCTATTGTGAATTGGCCGATCTTGATGCCGCCGAATACCATCCGGACCGCCCCGGCTTGTGGAGGCGCGGTCTGTTGATCCGCCGCAACATCGCCGATGGCGAGTTCGCCTATTTCTCGACTTGGTGTCCGGCCGGAACAACCATTGCAACTGTGGTCAAGATCGAAGGCCATCGCTGGGCGATCGAGGACGGTTTTGAGACCGCCAAAACCGAGTTCGGCCTCGACCACAACGAGACCCGCTCCTGGCACGGCTGGCATCGCCACGTCACGCTGGTCATGCTCGCTTTTGCCCTGATGGCGGCGATCCGCCCTCAGGCGAACCGTCCGCCACCCCAAAAAACCTTGCCTCGGGCGGCCATGCGAGGGCTGCTCCCACCAACCCGGACCCGCCTCTCATCCGCGGGTCGGTCCAGGAAATCCGCCGCATCGCCGTGCGTCTGGCCCAGTGCCGCATCCAGCCCGCTCACATCATCACCTGGTCATTCTGGCGCCGGGCCCATCAAGCCGCCGCGCAGCAAGCCCATCTGAAACGACACTTGCAATTGTAATGCTTCTGTAATGGGCCGTCTGGCGTCAAGTCCCCGAGTGATATCACGCCGCCGGCTTCATGCTTCTGTCCGT
>JBOHMF010000476.1:0-3364 GCA_050730055.1 Allostellaceae bacterium | reverse complement strand
GAGCGAGCGCCCGGCGGCGGGGCGGGCCATCAGGGAGGAGAGGATGCGCTGTCCGTTTTGCGGGGCTGACGACACTCAGGTCAAGGATTCGCGGCCGACCGATGACCGCGGAGCAATCCGGCGCCGGCGCTTGTGCCCGGGCTGCGGCGCCCGCTTTACGACGTTTGAGCGGGTGCAGTTGCGCGAACTCACCGTTGTCAAAAAGGACGGGCGGCGCCAATCCTTTGACCGCGACAAGCTGGCGCGCTCCATCCATGTCGCGATCCGCAAGCGCCCGGTCGAACCCGAGCGCGTCGAGCGCATGATCAATTCCCTGGTGCGCCAGCTCGAAAGCTCGGGCGAGACCGATATTCCGAGCGAGATGATCGGCGGTCTTGTCATGGAGGCGCTGTCAAACCTCGACCAGGTCGCCTATATCCGCTTCGCCTCGGTCTATCGCAATTTCCGCGAAGCCAAGGATTTTGGCGAGTTTGTCGGGCAGATCGCAGCGGATGGGAACTGACGCCGCGGAGCGTGACCGCGCCCTGATGCGGGCGGCTCTGGCGCTGGCCCGCCGCGGTCTCGGCGCGGTCTGGCCAAACCCGGCAGTCGGCTGCGTGATCGCCAATGAGAGAGGGGTGGTCGGCCGCGGCTGGACACAACCCGGCGGGCGCCCGCACGCCGAGACCGAGGCGCTGGCGCGCGCCGGCGCGGCGGCGCAGGGCGCCACCGCCTATGTCACCCTCGAACCCTGTTCCCATTGGGGCCGGACGCCGCCGTGCGCGGACGCGCTGATCGCGGCCGGGATCGGCCGCGTCGTCGCCGCCCTTGAAGACCCCGACCCGCGCGTCAGGGGGCGCGGCTTGCGCCGGCTCGCCGCGGCCGGAATCGCAGTCGAAACGGGGCTGTGCGCCAAGGAAGCGGAAGAACTCAACACCGGGTTTCTCAGTCGTATCCGGCGCGGCCGGCCGCTCGTCACCCTGAAGCTGGCAACCACGCTCGATGGCCGCATCGCCACGGCGAGCGGCGAGAGCCGCTGGATCACCGGACCGGCGGCGCGCGCGCGCGCGCATCTGCTGCGCGCAATGCATGATGCCGTGATGGTCGGCAGCGGCACCGTGCTCGCCGACGATCCCGAACTGACCTGTCGCCTGCCGGGGCTTGCGGGCCGCTCGCCGGTGCGGGTCGTCCTCGACACGAGGCTGCGCACCCCGCCCTCGGCACGCCTCGTCACCACGGCGCGGCTGGTGCCGACCTGGTTTTTGACCGCGCCGGACGCCGATCCGGTGCGCCGCGTTGCATTCGCCGATCGTGGCGTCACGGTGATCGAAGTGCCGCCCGATCCCGCCGGCGGTCTCGATCTTGCAGCGGCGCTCAAGGCGCTGGGCGAGCGCGGTCTGACCCGCGTTCTCGTCGAGGGCGGTGCGCAATTGGCGGCATCTCTGCTGCGCGCCGGTCTGGTCGATCGGCTTCTCTGGTTTCACGCGCCGCGGGTGATCGGCGGCGACGGGGTGCCGGCCATCGCCGCATTCGACTTCGACAGGCTCGCCGATGCGCCGTCCTTTGAGCAGATCGCTGTTGAAGCCGTCGGCGACGACGTGCTGACGGTGCTGTGGGTGAGACCATAGAGCGGAAGAGCACGTGAGCTGCAGCGAAAGGCGCCGCTCCGCCTCTCGCCCCCGGCGACGCTACAGACCCCGGAGCGGCGATGCCGGGCGATCGCGGCCGCCCGGCGGCAGGATCGCGGCGCCGGGATCGCGCGGTGCGGATCGCAGCGCACGCCGCACCGCCTCGCGCAGGGCGCCGAGCCGGAACGGTTTCTTGATCAGCGGGTCGCTTCCGGTGCGCCGTTCCGCTCCGGCGGGATCAGTGTAGCCGGTGATGTAGAGCACGCGCAGATCGGGCATGAGGGCGCGCGCGCGCCGCACCGTTTCGATCCCGTCGAGGCCCGGCATCGCGATGTCGATCACCGCGAGGTCATAGATTTCGCCGCGCGCGAGCGCGTCGAGCGCAGCCTGTCCGCCAGCGGTCTCGGCTATGCCATAACCGATCTGCCGCAGCATTTGAACGATCACTTCGCGCACCTCAGAATCGTCATCGACGACGAGGATGCGCCACTTCTCCTGACGCCCCGCCGTCTCGTCCGCAGGCCGGTCCGCCACACTGCCCGCTGCCCCCGCACGGGGCAGATAGATCGATACGCTCGTCCCCTGGCCGGGCGTGCTGGCGATGATGAGGCCGCCGCTGGATTGCTGCACAACACCATAAACCTGGCTGAGACCCAGGCCGCTGCCCTTGCCGACCTCCTTGGTTGTAAAGAAGGGCTCGGCCGCCGAGCGCAGCACCTCCTCGCTCATTCCGGTGCCGGTGTCGCACACCGAAAGACAGATGCAGTCTCCGATCGCGATCTCGCTCGGAACGGTTTCCGCGCCCGCCGGAATGTTGCGGGTCGCAACTACCACCGTGCCGCCCTCCGGCATCGCATCGCGCGCGTTGACCGCGAGATTGAGGATCGCGATCTCGATTTGCGTCGCGTCGATCAGCACCGGCCACAACTCCGGCGTCAGCCGCGTCGCGACCGCGACGCTGGCGCCGATCGTGCGGGCCAGCAGATCATGCATCCCCGTGACCACGGCGTTCAGATCGGTCCGGCGCGGGTGCAGGTTCTGGCGGCGGGCAAAGGCCAGAAGATGCTCGGTCAGGCGGGCTCCGCTCTCCGCCGCCCGTACCGCTGCGCCGATATATTTGGCGGCGAGCGGGTCGCCGCCGACGCGCGCCTCAAGCAGTTCCAGATTGCCGACGATCGCGGTCAGGAGATTGTTGAAGTCGTGCGCGACCCCGCCGGTCAGTTGTCCCACGGCCTCCATCTTCTGGGCCTGGCGCAGTTGTTCCTGCGTCACTTCCAGTTCCGAGATGTCGCGCGCGTGAACAACGATCAGCGGCGGGCCGTCCCGGCTTTCCGCCACTGGTGCGACGATCACATCGAGGGTGCGGCTGACGCTGGCGATTGTGCGGCGGGCCGTGTAGCGCTGGATTTCGCCGGTGGCGAGGCACTCCCGCAGCTTCTGAGCCGGCAGCCGGGCCGTCTCGCCGCCCAGCACCCCCTCGATGCCGCACCCGATCACCTGGTCGCGCGGGAGGCCATAGCCGCGCAAGGTAGCCCGGTTGATGTCTTCGTAGATGAAACGACCGTCTTCGGTCGCGCGAAACAGGGCCAGCCAGTCGGGCGACGTATCAAACACCGCCTGAAGCCGGGCGCGGCTGGCGTCGCGCTGGCGCGCCCGCTCCTCGGCGAGGTGTTCGAGGGTCCCGTTGAGTTCGCGCAGCCGCCGCTCGCCGTCGCGCAGGGCGGCCTCGGCCCGCTTGCGCTCACTGATGTCCTGGG
>JBOHMF010000475.1:0-3404 GCA_050730055.1 Allostellaceae bacterium | reverse complement strand
GGCGGCCGCGGTTGAAGGTCGCCGTCAAGGTCAGGTGGGAGGCGCCGGCCGCTTTCCAGAATCGAGCCTCGCGCGCCCAGTCGGCTGCGCTGCCCGTCCCCATCGACACCCACACCTCGATCCCGACCACGGCGGGGTCGCGTCCGGCCTTCCCGGTCATCTCGCGCAGCCGGTCAAAGATCGCGCGCGCTTCGTCGTTTGGCTCGTAGGCGTTGGGCATCCAGCCATCGCCCATCCTGGCGATGCGTTCGAGCGTCCGCTCGTGATGGCCGCCAAACCACACCGGCACCTTGCGCGCGGCCGGCAGCGGGTTGATCCCGGCGTCCTCGATCGTGTGCCAGCGCCCCTTGAAACTGACATGCGGCTCGCGCCACAGCGCCTGCATGACCGCGATCTGCTCCTCGGAGCGGCGCCCGCGGTTGTGAAAATTCTCGTTGAGCGCGATGAATTCGACCTCGTTCCACCCGACCCCGATCCCGAGCCGGAAGCGGCCGCCGCACAGGACATCGAGACAGGCCGCCTGCTTGGCGACGAGGACGGCCTGGCGCTGCGGCAGGATCAGGACGCCGGTGGAAAATCCCAGCTTTGGCGAAACCCCGGCGAGGTATCCGAACAGCACAAAGGGATCGTGAAACAGATCCTTGGACGTGTTGCGGTCCCAACCCGGCCGGCTGGCGGCGTTGACGCCGACGACGTGGTCGGGCGCCTCGATAAAGTCGTAGCCGCCTGCTTCCGCCGCCTGCGCATAGTCGCGCACCGTCGCCGGATCGCCGCCGATATCGCCCCACGGCAGCAAGGTGCCAAGCTGCATCTCTTTCTCCTCCCGGTTGTTCCTCAGGCGGCGGGGACGTGCCCGACCACCGCATAGAGCGGGTCGCTGACATCCTCGACCCACTCGGCGAGGCGATGGGTCTCGATCGCGGAGAACCCGGCCTGACTCAGATACCGCGCGACCAGCGCGATGTGCCCGTCGTCGTCGAGCGCCCGCCAGACCGCCACCGCCTTGGTCCAGAAGCAGCGGTTGGAAAAGCTGACGACGAGCGGCCCCTCCGGCCGCAGCACCCGCGCGATCTCGCGCAGGACCGCGAGGGGCTGCTGCAAATACTGGATCGAGACGGCGATCATCGCCGCATCGACGCTCGCCGCGGCGAGCGGCAAGTGCGGATCGCGGTTGAGGTTCTGCACAAACCAGCGCGAGAGGCGCGGGTTGGCGGCGAGCTCGGCCGCATTCATGCCGTGGCCGGTGATTTCGCCATAGCCGACCTCGGGCGGCAGGTGGCTGACCCAACTGCTCATCAGATCGAGAAGCGCGCCGCCCGCCGGCAGGACGCGGCGGTAGAACCCGCCGAGGGCGGCGATGGCACCCTCGTCGATGTGCGTGACCAGCCGCGGCGGCTCGTAAAAGCGCTCGTCCGCGTCCTCGTCCAGCCTTTGAAAGGCGCCGTCTGGCAACCCGAGCGAGCGCGCGTCGTCCATGCCCTCACCGTGGCCACACGCAAAGTTGCAGGAGCGGGCCGGGGAGGCTTGGGCCCCTCCTCCCCGTGCCGACCCCCTGGGCAGATCGCATGGGGTGACCCGGGGTCCCGCGATCCTTGCCCAAGCTCGCAAATCCGTCGGGTCATATCGCCCCGCTTGCGCGCCGAGGTCAACACCCCGCGTGCAGCGCCCGCAGCAGAGCAGACTTGACGGGACCGCGCCTTGACGGGACAAAACCCCTCCGGCACAGGCGGAGGACAGCATGAGCGAGACAAAGGACGGCGATATCCAGCCGCGGCTGATCGAGGAGGCAAGGCGTGTCCTGCCCGGCGGGACCTTTGGCAACTTCGCTGCCGATATCGTGATCCGGGAAGGCAAGGGCAGCCACGTCTGGGACGAGAGCGGACGGGAATACATCGATTTCCTCCTGGGGTCGGGGCCGATGCTGGTCGGCCACGCTCACCCCGAAGTGACCGCGGCGGCGCAGGCGCAGATTGCCGCCGGGACGACCTTTTTCGCCAACAACCGCCACGGCATCGAACTGGCCGAAGAGATCGTCGCGGCGGTGCCGTGCGCCGAGCAGGTGCGCTTTGTCTCGACCGGGACCGAGGCCGATCACTATGCGATGCGCGCCGCGCGCGCCTTCACCCGGCGCGACAAGATCCTCAAATTCGAGGGCGGCTTTCACGGCATGGGCGACTATTCGCTGATGAGCCTGGCACCGCGCCGGCCCGGCAACTTCCCGCGCCCGATCCCGGATTCGGCCGGGATTCCGAGGAGCCTCAGCGATGAGGTCCTGATCGCCCCGTTCAACGATCTCGACGCGACGGCAAGCCTCGTGCGCGACCATCGCGCGGAGCTTGCCGCCGTCATCGTCGAACCGTTTCAGCGCATCATCCCGCCGCGCCCGGGTTTTCTCGACGGGCTGCGCCGGGTGACTGCCGAGAGCGGCGTCGTACTGATCTTTGACGAGGTGGTGACCGGCTTTCGTCTCGCCTATGGCGGGGCGCAGGAATATTACGGCGTCGTTCCCGATCTGTGCACCCTTGGCAAGGTGGTGGGCGGCGGATTTCCGCTCGCCGCGATCGCCGGCCGCGCCGAGATCATGGCCCATTTCGACCGCACGCGCGTCGGCGAGGACGCCTTTCTGCCGCAGATCGGGACCCTCTCGGGCAACCCGGTCGCCGCTGCCGCGGGTCTGGCGACGCTTGCCATCCTGAAGCGGCCGGGGACCTATGAGCGGCTCTTTGCCACCGGCCGGGAACTGATGGAGAGCCTGAAAAGGCTGCTGGAGCGGCACGGGATCGCGGCGCAGGTGACGGGCGAGCCGCCCTTGTTTGATCTCGTCTTTACCGCCGAGCCGGTGCGCGACTATCGCGGCGTCCTGCGCGGCGATGCCGAGAGGATGCGCCGCTTCAACGCCCTGCTGCGCCAGCGCGGGATTCTGAAGGGCGAATCAAAATACTACGTCTCGCTTGCCCACGACGGGGACGATATCCGCCGCACCGTCGCGGCCTGGGACGAGGCGCTCGCCGCGCTCGCCGCACAGTGAGCCGTGACCGATCCGGACAGGAAGGAGATGCGCGATGGATTTTGGCGTCTTGATGTTCTTTACCGAAACCGCGATCGCGGCAGGCGCGTTGGCCCGCGCGCTCGAAGAGCGCGGGTTTGAATCGGTGTGGGCGCCCGAGCATTCGCACATTCCCACTTCGCGCCGCTCGCCCTTTCCCGGCGGCGGGGACTTGCCGAGGACCTATTACGAGGCGATGGACCCGTTTGTCAGTCTGACCGCGGCGGCGGCGGCGACAAAGACCTTGAAGGTCGGAACCGGCGTCTGTCTGGTGCAGCAGCGCGACCCGATCCAGACCGCCAAGCTGGTCGCCTCCATCGACCAAATCTCGAACGGGCGCTTTCTCTTTGGCGTCGGC
>JBOHMF010000474.1:0-3409 GCA_050730055.1 Allostellaceae bacterium | reverse complement strand
GTGCCAGCGGGCTTGCATCTCGCCCCACGCGAGCGATGCGGCCTCGTCGGCAAGATGCAGCGCGCGGTGGTGCGCCAGCGCCTCGCGATGGCGATGGTGCCACTCGCGAACCTCGGCGAAGGCGCTTTCGACAACGGCGGGCGGCAGGGTTGTGCGCGCCGTGAGGCGGAGCCTGTCGCCCCGCACCTCGAACCGGCCGCCGGCGGCGGCCACCGCAGCCAGGGGAGACGGCCCGCTCATAGCGGCGCGTCCCATGCGGGCGCCTCGTCCGGGGCCACGTCCTCACCCGGCTCGCGCTCGCGCGGCGCCGGCGGCTCGAACGCATAGATCCCGAGCGGCGTGTGCAGCGCGCGCGGCGGCGGTTCGGTGTGGCGCGCATCACCATTCGGCCCCGGAGGGGGGGGTTCAATCGGTGACACGGTGACAAGTGGCGGATTTCCTGGCTTTCGCGCGGTTTGGATCGGTGACATCGCCCCCGCTTTGTCACCGATCGGGGAAGCGAAATCGCCAAGGTTTGTGCGGGTTGTCACCGTGTCACCGATAGAAAGCGGGGTGAGGTAGCGCACCCATGCATCGGCGAAGTCGGCGGCCCGATATCCCTTCCCGTGATCGGTGCCGCGGCGCACGGTGTTGTTAGTCGCGATCCCGACCGGCTTTAGCAGGGTGGCAAGCTGGCGGCCGGTAATCGGTTTGCCGTGGCGATATTCCGGCCAGGGGTGATCGTCGCGCTTGTGCAGCGCGGCCAGGATCTCGGCCGAGAACAGCACGCCGCTCGGTTCGGCCGCGAACAGTTCGCGCAGGTCGGCCAGCAGCATCGTGCGGGCCGTCTCGCTGTCATCGGCCCCGGCCAGGGTGAGCGCCTTGGCGGCCCGGCGGGCGCGCTCGGGCCACGCGCCTCCGGCCTCGTCGGCAATGGCGACGAGCGGGCGCCAGTTGTCCGCCGCGCGGTCGTGCAGTTCGGCCGGCACTTCGGGATCGGCGGCGCGCAGCCTGGCGAGATAATCGGCAACCCATCGGGCCGCGCGGCGCGCGAGCGGCGTGAAATCGCCGAGCCGATCCAGTCGCAACCGCTCTACCGCCTCATCCGGCCGCCGCCGGCGCATCGCCATTTTGATGGCGCGATCCTCGATGGTGCCAGGGAGCTTGCCTATCGCGGCGATCGCGAGCGGACCAAACACCGCGTATTCCCGCACCTCATACCCCTCGCGCGTCTCGACGGTGCGCAGCACAGTGGCGTTCGCCCGGCAGTGCCCGGCATTGATGATCCCGCGCATCTCCTCGGCCTCGCCGAGAAAGCTGTCCGCCTCATCGATGAGCAGGCTCGGATGCGCCGCTTCGACCACGCGAAAAAGCGTCGCCGCGGTCATGTTGGCGGCGGACAGCGGCCGGGCGACAAGCGCAGAAAGCAGGGTGAGCAGCGTGGTCTTGCCGCACCGTTTTTCCGGGCTGGTGATGGCCAGCCGCGGCGCGATAAAGGCCGCAGCGATGGCGTGCGTGTGCACGGTCCACAGCGCCGCCGCGTCGGCCGCCACCGGGTCAAGCACGACATGCCGGCGGATCGTCGCCGCGATCGTGTCGAGAAGCGCCGCGCCGTCCACCGCCTCGGGCCACGGCGCGATATTGTCGATCTTGAGCGCGCGCCCCTGGCCGGCGGTATCGGCGGCCTTGGCGCCCCCCGCCTTGTCGCGCTCGGCGGCAACCAGCTTGTCAAGGATCGCGGCGCGGCAGCGGAGCGCCTTTGCCGCGGCCTCCCGCTCGCGATCGTATTGCAGCGGCGGCAGAGACGCGAGCCGCGCGATCTCGGCGTCATCGGCCGTGATCTCGCTCACGGTGGCGCCGGGGATCGCGACACCGTTGGTGGTCCCGACCGAGAGCGCGCCCGGCCCTTCGATGTCAAGCGGCATGACGCACCTCCCTCAGCAGGTCGTTGGGATCGACCCCGATCCGATCGGGGATGACGAGCCGCACCCGGCGGCCCTCCCGAACCCAGCGCAGCGCCGCCTTGCGGGCCGCGCGCTCGCCGGTGCCGTTGGCGTCGTGATCGGCGGCGATCACGATGTCCCACGCCTCGTCGGGCAGGACGAGCGCCTGTATCCCGCCGGCGGACAAGGCGGCCCATGCCGGGCAGCCCAGCATCAAGCCGGGCGTCAAGATGGCCGCGAGCGCCGATTCGACGCCCTCGGCGACGATCAGCGGGGCATCCGGGCGCAGCGCGCCGAGCCGCACGGCGCCGCCGCCGATCGGGCCGAGCGAGGCGCGGTCGCGCCGGTGCCAGGTGCCATCGGGATCGCGCCGCAGATAGGTGCGGTGCACCCCGATCGTCTCGCCGTCCGGGCCATCGACGCGCGCCACCATCGCGGGCAACTCGGCGCGCTCGCCCGAGTGCCAGCAGCGCGGCGCCCAGCGCAGCACGCGCCATGCCGGATGATCGGGTGGCAGGTCGATCCCGCGGGCCCGCAGGTAGGCCGCCACGGGTGTCCCGCGCGCGTCCCGTCCGGCGGCCCAGACCTTGCGCGCGGCCTCGATGCGCCGCTCGCGATCGGCCGGGCTTGCGGTTGGCGGTGGCGAGGCGGCGCGGCGCGGCCCATCGCCGATCAGCCCGAGGCGGCGCAACGCGGCCAGGACATCGGCGCGGGTGCAATCGGCATGGCAGTGGACGATCAGCCCGCCGTCCGGGCCGTCCCGCAGGGCCAGGCTCGCGCCGGTGCTGCCGTGCGCCGGGCAGCGACAACGCCACCAGCCGCCCGAGCGACAGGCGCCGCCGAGCGCGCGGGCGATATCGGCCGCGGTCATGGCTGCCTCCGCGGCGCTTGCGAGCGGCGGTCGGGTGGTCTATGTGTGTCGGCGCTGCTGTTGCTGGGTTTGTGTTTGAGAGGCTCCGCCGGGTCGCCAGCCCGGCGGTTCTCGCTCAGGGGGGGCGCCCCCGTATGATCGCGGCCCACGTCAAGCGGCCTTCCCGGCGCCGGGCCGGGCGAGCGGGCGGCTCGCGAGCCAGGAGTCGATATCCGACTCGCGCCACGCAATGCGGTTATGTCCGATCGCCACAGGCGACGGGAACTCGCTGCGCTCGATCAGCTTGTTAAGCCACTCGCGACAATAGGGGATGCCGCGCGCGCGCAGGTCGGGGTAACTCAGGTATCTGTCGGCCGCCATCTTGGCGAACTCCATTGGAGTTATTGGGCGGCCCTCTATCTATAGGTATTTTTCTAGATGGCAAAACAATACGGTTACGGACTTTTTTTCTATTCTGGCCGAAAGTCTGTAACTGACGTGGGCGGCTTTAGTGTCCGTTCGGAGACTTATTGAAGTGGATTAGGCTGTTGTGATCTAGTGAGGTGGCCTGCAAGGAGGGGCTGCCGATGTGGACGGCGGAAAACCGAGCAAGAGACAACCGCGACCACCTGCGATA
>JBOHMF010000473.1:0-3435 GCA_050730055.1 Allostellaceae bacterium | reverse complement strand
CGGCACTTGCGCTCGACCTCGGCGGCGAAAGCGCGCCCGTCCGCAGCGTCACGCACGGCCGCGGTCGCCAGCACCGCCAGGTGCTCGACCCCGATCGCCCGCGCCAGCGCGACAAAGCGCCGCAGATTGGCGAGCGCCAGCGCGACCCCCTCGGGATTGAGCCGGCCGCTCGCCGACAGGCCGCGGCCCAGCGCGCACATGACCTTTTCGTTCAGCAGCGGGAACAGGGCGTCGCCCAGCCGCTCAAAAACGACAAGGCGCAACGAATTCGAGCCGAGATCGATGACCGCGATGCGGCTCTCGGCGACGGGGAAGGTCTCTTCGCTCATCGGATCAGGGAATTCTATGCCAATACCAACGCCGCATCGGGTCTCTCAGCGCACGACAAGGCGCGGCTGGCGTCTGCGCAGCGCCTTGCCGCGCCCCGACAGGCTCGGGTTGGTCATAAAATAGGTGTGCGCGGAAAACGGCTCGGCACCGGGCGGCACGCGCTCGTAGCGGCCGTCCGGCGTCAGGTTCCAGCTCTGCAAGGTGTCCTTCAGGTTCGCCACCATGATCTCGTCGAGCACCTGGCGGTGCACGGTCGGGTTCTCGATCGGCACCAGCGCCTCGACCCGCCAGTCGAAATTGCGCGGCATCCAATCGGCCGAGCTGATGAACACCCTGGCCTGGTCCGAGGGCAGCGCGTAGCCATTGCCAAAGCAGACGATGCGGCCGTGTTCCAAAAAGCGGCCGATGAGGCTCTTGACCCGGATGGTGTCGGACAGCCCCGGAACCCCCGGCCGCAGGCAGCAGACGCCGCGCACCACAAGCTCGATCCCGACCCCCGCCTGCGCGGCGCAGTACAGGAGATCGATCAGGGCCGGATCGACGAGGGCGTTCATCTTGGCCCAGATCTGGGCGGGCTTGCCGGCCCTGGCGTTGGCGATCTCGGCCTCGATCAGGGAGGCGAGACGCTGGCGCAGATCGATCGGGGCGACCGCGACCTTTTCGAGGCTTGCCGGGGTCGCGTAGCCGGTCATGAAATTGAACAGCCGCGCCGCGTCCCGGCACAAGGCCGGATCGCAGGTGAAAAACGACAGGTCGGTATAGGTCTTGGCCGTATAGGGATGATAATTGCCGGTCCCGAAATGGACGTAGGAGCAGAGCCGGCCGGCTTCGCGGCGCACGACCAGCGAAACCTTGGCATGCGTCTTCAGTTGCAGAAAGCCGTAGACGACCTGGACGCCGGCGCGTTCGAGATCGCGCGCCCAGCGGATGTTCGCCTCCTCGTCAAAGCGGGCCTTCAACTCGATGAGAGCCGTCACCGATTTGCCGGCCTCGGCCGCCTCGGCGAGCGCGCGCACGATCGGGCTGTCCTCGCTGGTGCGATAGAGCGTCTGCTTGATCGCCACCGCCGCCGGGTCGCGCGCCGCCTGACGCAGGAACTGGAGAACGACATCAAAGCTTTCATAGGGGTGATGGACGATGATGTCCTTCTGCCGGATTGCCGCAAAGCAGTCGCCGCCAAAATCGCGGATGCGCTCCGGAAAACGGGCGTTATAGGGGGTGAAGACGAGATCGGGCCGCTCGTCGACGATCAGTTGCGCGGTATCGTTGAGACCGAGAAGGCCATGCGTGGCAAACACGTCGGCCGGGGCGGCGTCGAGCTTTTCCATCAGGAACCGGCGCAGTTCCGCCGGCATCGTCGCATCGACCGCAAGGTGAATGGCATGCCCGCGCCGGCGTCGCTTCAGCGCCGTCTCATAGACCCGCACGAGATCGAGGGCTTCCTCCTCGATCTCGACCTCGCTGTCGCGCAGGAGACGAAAGACGCCCTGCGCCACCACGGCAAAGCCGGGAAACAGATGGTCGAGAAACAGCCCGATCATCTGCTCGACCGGCAGAAAACGGATCGGGCCGCCCGGCAGGCGGACAAAGCGGGCGATCGAGGACGGGATCAGGATCAACGCCTGCAGCCGCACCCCGTCGCTGATCCGCTCGATCCGCAACGCAAGGCCAAAGCCGCGGTTGGCGATAAAGGGAAAGGGATGGGCGGGGTCCATCGCCAGCGGCGTCAGGATCGGAAAGATCTCGGCCATAAAGCGCCCTTCGAGCCAAAGGCGCTCGCCGGCGTCGAGATCGCCCGGCTCGACAACGGCGATCCCCGCCTCGCCGAGTTGGCGGCGCAGGGCGAGCCAGATGACCTGCTGGTCTTTCATCAGCCGGCCCGCTCGCGTGCCGATCGCCTCGAGCTGCTGCGCCGGGGTCAGCCCGTCCTGGCTCGGGGTCTTGATGCCGGCGAGGTTCTGGCCTTTGAGGCCGGCAACCCGAACCATGTAGAATTCGTCGAGATTGCTCGCCGAGATCGACAGAAAACGCAGCCGCTCCAACAGCGGGTGGCGCTCGTTCTCGGCTTCGGCCAGCACCCGCTCGTTGAAGGCGAGCCAGGACAGTTCGCGATTGATAAAGCGGGCTTCGCCGCGGGCGTCGAGCGGCCGCAGGAGGACCGGTTGCGTGCTGGTATTCATGGGTCCCTGTTCCCGAAGAAGCGCACGCGCGAAAGTGGGGAAGGGAGGCTATCCTGTTGCCGTCGCACTGTCATGCCGGATCGGGCGGGCTCCCATCAGATATGGCGCGCGGCCAATAAACCGTAAACCTCCGCCGCGGCCGGGAGGAGAGGAGGATGCACAGGCTCCATCTGCTGCGCCACGCCAAATCGAGCTGGAAGGAAGGCGGCGAGGACCACGAACGGCCGCTCTCCCGGCGCGGCCGGGATGCGGCGCGCAAAATCGGCCGCGGGCTGCCGCAGGCGACCGGCACACTCGATCTCGTGCTGTGTTCGAGCGCGCGCCGCACCCGCGAGACCCTCGATCTGGTGCTCGCCGCCTTTGCGCCGCGGCCGCACATCCTGATCGAACGCGGGCTTTATCTGGTCAGCCCCGAGCGGATGCTGGAGCGCCTGCGCGGGCTTTCCGAAGAGGACGGCAATGTCCTGTTGATCGGCCACAACCCGTCCCTCTTCGAATTGGCGCTCGCGCTCACCGAGCCCGATGCGCCGGCCTTCCGGGCACTCCTTGACGGCAGGTTTCCGACCGCGGCCCGCGCCAGCTTCCGCGTCGAGACGCGCTGGGCGGCGCTTGGTTGTCCCCATCCCGCTCTGACCGATTACGTCACCCCGGATTCGCTCGGGGATGAGGGCTGAGGCGCGCGTTCACTCAGCAGGCGGCGCGCCAGCGGCACGGTGATCGCCCGCCCTCCGGCAAGCGCAGCGGCGTCGAGGCGCGCGGCGATATCGGCGGCGGCGGCAAAGGAGCGTTCGAGGTGCGACACCAGATAGGCGATCACCTCGGGGGTGACGCGCAACTGACGATCGGCAAAATGCTTGACCAGAACGGCGCCGAGGAGCGCGTAGTCGGGCGGGGCGATGCCGAGCGCAACAACGGCGCGCAGGCG
>JBOHMF010000472.1:0-3444 GCA_050730055.1 Allostellaceae bacterium | reverse complement strand
CACGCCCGCCGGAGAGGTCGGCAAGGCGTTCGGTTTTGTCAGCGCCGGTCTGTCGCTCGGCAGCGCGCTGGCGCCGGTGCCCTACGGGCTGGTGATCGACGCGCATCGGCCCGATCTCGTGCTTGTCGCCGTCGCCGGGCTGCTGGTCGCCAGCCTGTTCTGCGCGATCGGCGCCCGCATCGGCGTGCGCGGCCCCGCTGCGGTCGCGGTCGCGGCCGAATAGACCCGCCTGTCTTGCGCCGCGCCCGCGGATCGAGGACAGTCCCGGCGCAATCCAAGCGAAACCCAGGGAGGATGGGATGCGCAGGGTCGGTCCGCACAGCTACACCGAAGTTTATTTCGCCGGCTGCAACCCGAGCTTTGTCGAGACCAGCGACGGCTATGTCATGATCGACACGCCGCAGCAGCCGATCGACGCCGTGCGCTGGCGCGAGCGCATGGAGGAGAAGGCGCCGATCCGCACTCTGATCAACACCGAGCCGCACGGCGACCACATCTCGGGCAACGCCTATTTTCCCAAGGTCGAGGTCATCGGCCACAAACGATTGCAGGAAGTCTTCGACCGCTATCTCGCCGCTTTTGGCACACCCGAGGAAAAACGCGAACGCTTCAAGGGGAGCGATCCCGACAGCGTGTGGCTGATCGGCCACCCGGACTATCGCGATCCGCATGCGCCGACCCGCATCTTTGAGGATCGCCTGACCCTGCATCAGGGCAACCACACGTTTGAGATCATTCATATGCCGGGTCACACCGCGCCGCAAACCTCGGTCTATGTGCCGGAAGAAGGGGTGGTGTTCACCGGCGACAACGTCTTTCACAAATGCCGCACCTGGCTGCAGGAATGCGATCCGTGGGAATGGCTCTCCGCCCTCGACCGGATCGCCGCGCTCGATGTCGAGACCATCGTTCCCGGCCACGGTGAGCCGTGCGGCAAGGCTTATCTGAAGGAGCAGGCCGAGGTGGTGCAGAACTGGGTCGGCTATGTCGAGCGCCTGGTCGATCGCGGCATCAGCGCCGACGCGGCGCTCAAGGAGCCGATCCCGGTCACCCGGCAGGACCCCTATCCGATCGGCCAGCGTCTCTATATGCACGACGAGCGGCTGACCGGGATGATCGTGCACAACCTGCACCGCCGCATTCTCGAAAAGCGGGGCGGGGCGGCCGATGCGGCACTCTCAGCGGGAACGCCGCAGGGCGAACGCTGACGGCGCGCCGGCGGTGGGCGCCGGCCGGCACGGAGCGCCCTGGGTGCGGCGCCCGCGCCGCTGCCGGTGTCAGTCGCGGCGGTAGGGATAGCAGCGCGTGCGGTCGAGTGTGAGCTTGTAATGCTGGGCCAGCGCGCGGATCGCTTCGGCGTGCCCGATATAGGGATCGCTGTTGGCCACGCCGACGACGATCGGCCGGAAGCTGCGGTCGTCACGCCCGCCGGGCGGCAGCATCGCGGTCACCAGCGGGTTCCCTTCATCATCGCGCAGGGTCAGAAACAGCGGCATCTCGCGCTGAATATGCGCCTTCAAACCGATCTCCTGCTCAAAATAGACTTTTGAGACCGGCTGAAAGCTGGCTGCCGCCTTTTCCTGCTCCTTGCGGAAAAACTTCTCGACGGCATGGCGCATCGTGTCCGATTCGCTGGCAGCCTCGGCCTCGCTCTCGATCCGGAACCAGGTCTTCCCGCCCGGGGCCTCGCATACGTATCTCATGCATCCTCCGAGATGTGGGATTGCCAACTCCCCTTGGGCGCCCGGCCGGGGACGCATCCGTCTGCCGCGCCAAACGCCGGATGTTTATTCTGCGCGGCATCGGGCCGGCTGTGAAGGGTGTCGCGCGCGACACCGGCGCGCGGGTCATCGCCGTCCCGCCACGCGCCGGGAAACGACCGGTTCCTCGTCGGCGGGGGCGCCGGTCCATTCGCGCCACAGCGCGACAAAGGCCGCCATGATCGCCGGGCCGACAAACAGCCCCAACAGACCGAGCGTTTCCAGACCGCCGAGAATGCCGAGCAGCACCAGCAGAAACGGCAGGCGGACGGCGCCGCCGATCAGCGCCGGGCGGACAAAATGGTCGGCGGCAAAAGCCACGACAAAGCCGACGCCGAGCACGATCGCAGCGGCGGCGATCTGGGTCTGCGCGATCAGATAGAGCCCCGCCGCGCCAAAGACCAGCGGGGCGCCAAACGGGAGAACGGCAAGGATGCCGGTCAGCGCCGCGATCGTCATCGGGTGCGGGAGACCAACGAGCGCATAAACGATGCCGAGGATGACCCCCTCGCCGAGACCGACGAGGACGAGGCCGTTGACCGTCCCGTGCACCGCCGCGATCATCTGATAGCCGATATGCTCGCCGTGCGGCCCCAGCGCCTTGCGGCTCAGGACAAGCAACTGACGGGTGAGCGCGGGGCCGTCGCGAAACAGAAAGAACAGGGTCAGGAGGGTGAAAGCGAACAGCACGACGCGGTGAACCACCTCGCCGCCGTAGTGCCGCGCCGACCCGCCGAGAAAGGCGCTGATGCGGCCGAGGAGTTCGGAGGCGCCGGCAGGGTCGGACAGATTGGTGTGCCACCAGCCGGCGAGCGGCCCGCCGGCGAGCGGCAGGCGCGCAACCCAGTCCGGCACCGCGAGACCGGTGTGGCGGGCCTCGTTGACCCAGCCGACCACGAGATGCGCCGAGCGGGCCAGTTCGAGGGCGGCAAAGACGACCGGGATGACAAAGACGAGACCGACCGCTGCGGTCAGCGCCAGCGGCACCGTCACAGGATGGCCGCGCCCGGCACCGGCAAGGCGCCGGTAGAGCGGTCCGAGCGCGATGGCAAAGATCGCAGCCCACACCAGCGCGGCGAGAAAGCCGTGCAAGACCCACAGCGCGGCCAGCACAACAACCGCGGCCAAGAGGGCGCGGCCGAGGCGCTGCCCGCGCGCCGCGCGCGGGATCGGTGCCGCTTGTGCCGGCGGCGGCGTGGCGATAGGCTCCAGGGGCTTGTAAAGAGGAGGTGGGTCGATGGGTGATACCCTCGCAGAGTTTGCATCCGCATGCCACCACGCCCTGACTGAGAACCCCGGCGTCGAGGGGCGCAAAAAGATCTGCGCGCTCGTACAGGAGGTCCTCAAGGACGAGGCGTTTGTCACCCGGCATCTCGGCACCGATCTGCCGGAGCGGAAGATTCTATACGAAGATCCTGAACTCGGCTTCTGCATTCTCGGCCACGGCTATCGCGGCGCCAAGGAGAGCAAGCCGCACGATCACGGTCCGACCTGGGCGATCTACGGTCAGGCGCGCGGCCAGACGATCATGAGCGACTGGGCGATGGTCGAGCCGGCGAGCGCGGAGAAGACCGGCAAGGTCCGCCTGGTGCGCAACTACGCGCTCAATCCGGGCGACGCCTATCTCTACAATGTCGGCGATCTGCACTCGCCGCGGCGCGAGGGTTCGACGACGCTCTTGCGC
>JBOHMF010000471.1:0-3458 GCA_050730055.1 Allostellaceae bacterium | reverse complement strand
GCTCGATCCAGGTCCACTCCGCCCACGGCGCGGTCCAGCCGGAGTGGTGAGCAGCGAGGACGCACAGCCGGAGGGCCGGGACATCCGTCATGATCTCGCTAAGTACCTCGGCGCTGGCGCTGTCTATCCACTGCAAATCGTCCAGTACCACGATGGCTGCTTCCTGCTGACTCAGTCCGAGCAGCACCAGGCGCAGACTCTTAACCAGCACCTGACGTCGCGCTTGTGCGCCCTCCACTGGCGATGATGAACGTGACTCATCCAGCGAGAGAACCTCGCGCAAGGCATCGATTGCCGCTGCCCGCACGTCGTCTGGCTGGCCGGCCAGGAGAGTCTCGATCGTTTCGTCCAGCCGATGCCCCACGGACTCGGGGCCCTCCTGGTCGCTCGCTCCGATCATGGAGCGAACGAGATCACCGACGAGGTAGAGGCTGATATCTTGACCGTAGCTGAGGGCCCGCGCCCAGTAGACGGCGCCATCCGCCGGCGCCGCGATGCCGGCTGCCTCCGCGATCAAACTGCTTTTTCCGACCCCGGCATCGCCTACCACCGTCACCAATTGCCCCTCATTTGATTGCGCGCGCGTCCACGCCTCTATTACGTTGCTCAATTCGTGGTCGCGACCAACGAGCTGTGCTTTTTGCTCGTTGCGACGCTCTGACGGCGAGGCACGCGTCCCCAGCACCTGGTATGCGGCGACCGGCCGGCCCTTTCCCTTCAGGGTCAGATCCCGACGCTCGCCGAAACGAATACTCTTGCGCGCCAGGCGCATCGTCTCCTCACCGGCCATAACCGAACCCGGCCCAGCGGCGGACTGAAGCCGTGCTGCCGTATTAAGTACGTCGCCGGTAACCGAATAATCTTTGTGGCCGGCTATATCTAGCACGCCGCCGACGGCTTCACCGGTATTCACGCCGATACGTAATGCCAGGTCTACCTCCCACCGATCGCGGGCCTCCGAGGTGAGCGGTCCCATGGCGGCTTGCATTGCGATCGAACAGAGAAGTGCGCGCTCGGCGTCGTCACCGTGAGTGACGGGGACGCCGAAAAGCGCGAGGACGGCGTCGCCGGCAAACTTCTCAACCTTCCCGCCGAAGCGGGCGATCTCGCCGCTCATTCGCTCGAAGTACTCGGCCTGCAGACTGCGGATCTGTTCAGCATCGAGGCGCTCGGACAGCGGCGTGAAGCCGGCCAGATCGCAGAATAGAGCGGTGACTAGGCGCCGCTCTTCCCGCGCGATCTCGATTGGAGCGTGGGCGGCCAGCGACGAGGCCGGCTCGCTATCCACGCTCCGCCCAAGAGCGAAGCCACAGGCGCAGCAATATGGTTTGGCAAAAGCAACCGCTCCGCCGCAGGAGGGGCACCACCCGGGAAGTGCGGAGCCGCAATCCGCGCAAAAGTGATGGCCGCCGGATCGCAGGTTGCCGCATCCCGGGCACGTCAGCGGAAGGCGTTCCCCGCAGTCGCCGCAGAATCGTTTCCCCACGGGGTTCTGCGAGGCGCACACCGGACAGGTCGCGGGTTCACGCTCCACGAACACCTCTGCCTCGGTCATTACGGCCCCTGTATCGGATATTGCTGGAAATAGCATAGCTGAGCGGGCACGCTCCTCGCTTCCGGCCCCGCCGCATCCTGGTGTGTCCCGCAGACGGCGGGTCCCGAGTGAGCCTGATCCATCGATTTCGCGATCTGTTCGCTGGCGGAATCATGGCTCCGGACGTACCCCGTGACCCACTTCGGACTCATCGCTCAAGAAGAGCGATAGGTACGCATCGTACGCGAAACGCCGGTTGCGACTGCGCCCGGTCGTCTCTCTTAGAATCTGCATCTCCTCGAGCTGTTTCACGAGTAAATTCGCGGCGGGAAACGAAAGTTTCGCCATATCCTGAACCATTTTCACCGTGATGATCGGGCGCTGATACAGGTGTTCGAGCAGTGCCAGGCCCCGTCCGGAGCGTGCTCCCAACTCTGCTTGCAATAGTTCTCGGTGCAGCTCTCTCAAGTCGACTATCTTCCCGGCGGTCTCTGTTGCCTCGCCCGCGACATGCGCCACCCCGTCTAGAAAAAATGCCAGCCAACCCTCCCAATCACCGTCGTCGCGGACCGCTTGGAGCCGATCGTAATACTCGGCTCGATGCAGTTGGAAGTAGTGCGAGAGATACAGCAGAGGAAGTTGTAGAACGTCACGTTGATATAAGAGAAAAGCAATGAGTAGCCGTCCCATGCGCCCGTTGCCGTCCAAGAATGGGTGAATGGTCTCGAACTGTGCGTGGGCGATACCCACCATCAACAGGACTGGCATGGGAGCAGGATCGTGAAGAAAGCGCTCAAAGTTGTCGAGTGCGTTGTGCATTTCGTGAGGCGGAGGCGGCACAAAGCGCGCCGAGGTCAAAGTGGCTGCAGGGGTGCCAATCCAATTTTGCGAGCGGCGAAACTCTCCTGGCGAGTGTTCTCCACCCCTAACCCCGTGGAGGAGCTTGCCGTGAATCTCTCGAATCAGGCGCAGCGACAGCGGAAGGGTTGCGAGACGTTCCAGACCGTAGCTCATCGCCGCAACGTAGTTGACAACCTCTGGCACGTCTTGTGGGGCATCGGGTTCCGCGGCCTGTGCCTCGAACTCCAGAACGTCAATAAGCGACGCCTGGGTGCCCTCTATCTGGCTGGAGAGAACTGCTTCCTTATGAACGTACATAAAGACGAAAAGTTCCGGATTTGGCAGCGTGCGTGTAGACCCGTCAAGCCGTCCCAGCGCCCGGTCCGCGCCCGATAGCAAGGTCCAGAGCCGCTCATCCATTCGCACGGGAGGATGGGGCGGTAGGTTCTCCGGAATAAAGGCCCGGTAGCCACTTGGTTGCCTGACATACCGTCCGGCTCGTGCAGAGCTCGCAGCCATATGTTCTCCAGCGTTAATAAGAAGGGGCTAATCGCCACGTTATTATCGATTAACCGCAAATTCGTTAACAAGCGGTCACGCTGCGCTGCGAAATCCCCTATAACCCTCCCGCTCCGCGTAGCCCCGGGCTTGGCTCCGCCCCGATCCCCATTACTCGCCGCCGGCGGAATCAGAACCGCCAGTCCCGTCTCCGTTGTACCGCTCGTATCATCGAGCCCCCAGCTGCCCAGTCGCCTGCACATGTCTCGGGACGCGATCCGGTCTCGATCCGCGTGGCCCCCGGGCTCGAGCCCGATTCACGTGCGTCGCCACTCTCGCGGAGGTCGCCCGAGGTCCTCTTTGGTCGCGAATCCCTACCGTAAAAAGCGGACGCAGGATAACTGTTCGCCTGAATGCACTCTCCCCTCACCCCCGGCCGGACGCTTCGCTGTTACATCGCTTCGCGATGCCCCCATTATGGGAGAGGGGTGTCCCGGTGCTATCGGGATGTCTCTCGCTCGGACGGCACTGTTTCGGGCCGTCGGTTCAGGCTTGGAGAAACGGCCGGCATTACCAAGGTCGTGCC
>JBOHMF010000470.1:0-3464 GCA_050730055.1 Allostellaceae bacterium | reverse complement strand
GGTCTGCGCCGCCTCCTCGGCCGGCAGATCGCGCGGCGGATTGGGCAGCCGCACCCGCTTGCCGGCGAGCCCCGAAGGTTCCGGACCAAAGCCGACGACGAGATCGTCGCGCTCGGCGATCGCGCGCACCGTCGCTGTCGTCGCCCGCTTAAAGCTCTCGGTCGGTGTCAGCGCCTGCTGCGCTATCGCCATCGCAATCCTGCCCTACATCAAGGTTGCGTTGATCCCGGTCTCCGGCAGTTCGGTACCGAGACAGCGCTGATAGTATTCGGCCACCGTCGGCCGTTCCATCTCGTCGCACTTGTTGAGAAAGGTGAGGCGGAAGCCAAAGGCGAGATCGCCAAAGATGCGCGCGTTCTCGGCCCAGGTCATCACCGTGCGCGGTGACATTACGGTCGAGATGTCGCCGTTGATAAACCCGGCGCGGGTCAGATCGGCGAGCGCCACCATCGCGCTGATCGTGCGCCGGCCCTCGTCGGTATCGTAGCTCGGCACCTTGGCCAGGACGATCCCGACCTCGGCGTCGTGCGGCAGATAGTTGAGGGTGGCGACAATGTTCCAGCGGTCCATCTGACCCTGGTTGATCTGCTGGGTGCCGTGATAAAGCCCGGTGGTGTCGCCGAGACCGACCGTGTTGGCGGTCGAGAACAGGCGGAAAAAGGGGTGCGGCCGGATCACCCGGTTCTGGTCGAGGAGCGTCATCTTGCCCTCGACCTCCAGCACCCGCTGGATCACAAACATGACATCGGGGCGGCCGGCGTCGTATTCGTCAAAGCACAGGGCCATCGGGTGCTGCAACGCCCAGGGCAGCATGCCCTCGCGAAACTCGGTGACCTGCTTGTTGTCGCGCAGGACGATCGCGTCCTTGCCAATCAGATCGATGCGGCTGATATGGCTGTCGAGGTTGATGCGGATGCAGGGCCAGTTGAGCCGCGCCGCGACCTGCTCGACATGGGTCGATTTGCCGGTGCCGTGATAACCCTGGATCATCACCCGGCGGTTGAAGGCAAAGCCCGCCAGAATGGCAAGCGTGGTGTCCCGATCAAAGCGATAGGCGTCGTCAATGTCGGGGGTGTGCTCGCTCGCCCGGCTGAACGCCGGCACCTGCAGATCGCTGTTGATCCCGAAGGTCTGGCGCACCGAAACCGTGATATCGGGGCGATCGAGCACAAACGCGCCGTTGGCGGACGGCGGAGGGTCAGCGGGGGGCATCCTCTTGGCAAGTCCTGTCTGTGGAGGGAAATCCGAAAAGGCGCGGGGCGCCAAAGCGCGCTCGCTCACGCGACAAAGCTGGCTTTCAGGGTGGCATAGGCCTGGTTGATGATCTTGAGCTTCTCTTCGGCCGCCTTGTCTCCGCCGTGGGTGTCGGGGTGGTGCTCCTTGACCAGCGCCTTGTAGCGCGCCTTGAGACGCCCCGCGGTGACGGGCGGGGCGAGATCAAAGACGGCGAGCGCCTGCTCGCGCGCCGACAGAGGCCGCTCGGGCGGAGCGTGCCGGCGGCTCTCCGCCCCGGCCCCGGCGGCAAAAAAATTGAACGGATCGTGCGTGCGCGCCCCTGCCTGCGCGCCCCGGGGATGCAGCCCAAAGCGCCAGCTCGGCCGCTGCCACACCGTGTCGCAGCGGATCTCCGCCTCGATCTCGTTCGCGTTCATCCCGGCATAGTAGTTCCAGGCGGCGTTGTAGGCGCGCACATGCTCGCGGCAGAACCAGAAGTAGCGGTCGAGTTCGAGGCGCGAGCGCGGCGCCGGAAAATCGCCGCCAGCAACGCAGCCGGGATGGTCGCACGGCCGCACCGGAATATCCGGGTCGGCGGCAAAGGCGGGGTCTGTCGGGCCGCGTCGCATTGCCTTCAGTATGGGTCGCGGGCCGGCGGCTGGCAAGGATGCGGGCACCCGCGACGGCGGGAGCGAGCCGCGCGCAAGGCTGGGTTGCAAGAGGCGCACGGCCGCGCCCGGCTCAGTCTTTCCGATCCGCGCAAACACCCGCGCCTTGCGGGAACCCGGCGGGCCGGGCACACTCCGCCAAAGAGACAAAACCGGAAAGAAATGTTCAGCTTAGCCCCAATGCTGTTCATATAGCAATCTGGATGGCCTCGGCTCCGGCCACGCCGTCCAGGCGGTATTCGACGACGCGCACCGGCACGCTATTGGTCTTGTGCCGGCGCTCCCGCTCGCAGGTATAGAGGTGGCTCAGATAGGAGCCGTCGGCCCTTCGACAAGCTCAGGAGGCGCTGGGCGCAGGGCAGGCGGATGTTCTTCTTGATCCACCACAGCCGTTCGGCGCCGGTGGCGCCGGCCTGCTGCCACAAGGCAAAGTCGAAGAACTGGCGGTCGGCCGGGTACAGCATGCCCCTTTGCAAGCCGGCCAGCACCGCCCGCGCCAGAGCACTCTCGCCGGTTTCACAGCCCGCCATAGGACTGGCGAACAGGACATGCGTGCCGTTCTCGACCAGAGACACAAAGCGGATCTGCGGATAGGCGCTGTCGCCGCGGCTGCTGCCGGGCCGGTCCTGAGCTTGTCGAAGGGCCGCCGCGTTCGCCGCCTCGTCGGCGACATCCAGCGTGCTGCCGTCGAGGCTGACCAGGCGCCACTGGCGATACCAGGCGCCCCGGGTGGCAGGCACGGCGATCGGCCGCACCACCGCATCGTGGAGTTGGCGCAAGGCTTCCCAGCCGAGCCGGGTGCGCGCCTGCGAGATGCCCGACTTGCCCGCCACCTTGAGCGGCGTCGCGGGATCGCGCAGCCATTGCAAGCCCTCCAAGAGGCAGTGCAGCACCTCGCGATAGGAGGCCTGCAGGAAGAGCGCCAGGGCGATCACATAGTACATCACCACATGCGCCGGCAGATCGCGCTGGCGCAGGCTGGCCTTCCCGCTCGCCGCCAGCACCGAACGCACGGTGGTCAGCGGGACGGTCTTGGTGATCACCCCCAGGCTGATGTAATCGGTGATCCGCGCCCTCGCCGGCCCTTCGACCAGCTCAGGAGGCCGCAACCGTGCGCGCCATTGCCGTTCTCCTGCCCGAACCGGAGGGCAGGATAGCGCTGCTAGGCGCGTAAATGAACAGTGTTGGGCTTAGACCGCCGTCTCCGCGGCGGCGCGATCGCGCAGAAAGGCGCCAATGCGCGCGATCGCCCGGCGCGACTCGGGCACGAGCGGGGCAAAGGCGTGCCACACATGCGGCATGCGCGGCCAGATTTCGAGCGCGACGTTGACGCCGGCAGCGCGCAGCCGCTCTGCCATGCGCACCGAATCGTCGCGCAGAACCTCGTCGCTGCCGACCTGGATCAGGGTTGGCGGCAGACCGGCAAGATCGCCATAGAGGGGCGAGGCATAAGGCGTGCGCGGATCGGCGCCGGCGAGGTAGTAATCGGCGAGCGGCGGCACCTTGTCGGGATCGATCATCGGGTCGGCGGCGGCGTTCTCATGCAGTGATGGTCCGGTCAGCGCCAGATCGGTCCACGGC
>JBOHMF010000469.1:0-3465 GCA_050730055.1 Allostellaceae bacterium | reverse complement strand
GGCGGCCGCGCCAACATCCTGCTCGCGCTGCTCGGCGGCCGGGCCTTGACGGCGGGCGAACTCGCCTACACCGCCGGCGTCTCGCCGCAGACCACGAGCGGGCACCTCGGCCGGCTCGTCGAGGCCGGGCTGCTCATCGTCAAAAAGCAGGGCCGGCACGCCTACTATCAGCTCGGCTCGCCGCGCGTCGGCCCGATGCTGGAGGGGATCATGGCGGTGACGGCGGACCGCTCGCCGCCCCCGCCGTCGCGCTGGCGCGGCGAAGAGGCCCTGCGCACCGCGCGGACCTGCTACGATCATCTGGCCGGCCGTCTTGGCGTCGCCCTTCTCGACGCGCTCGCCGCCGCGGGGCATGTCGCGCTCGACGGCGACGGCGGGGTCGTCACCGCCTCCGGCGCGGGGTTTTTGACCGCGTTTGGCATCGGTCTCGACCGCCTCTCGGCCGGCCGTCGGACCTTCTGCCGCCCCTGCCTCGACTGGAGCGAGCGGCGGCCGCACTTGGCCGGCGCGCTCGGCGCCGCGCTTGCCGAGCGCTGCTTTGCGCTGGGTTGGCTGCAGCGGCGCGCCGGCAGCCGCGCCGTCACGATCTCCGCGGCCGGCCGGCACGGGTTTGACGACCGCTTTGGGATCACGCTGCCGGAGTAGATGGCCGGCGCGCGGCCCGCGTCGCGCCGATCAGCGTTGTCGCGCCGACACCGATGACGGTGAACAGCAGAACCAGAAACGGCAGCCCGAGCGTGTGCAGGTTGTGGATGCGCAGCGGGGTCGTCACCGTGAGATCGGCAGCGCCGGGGAAAACCATGCCAAAAAGACCCAGCGCGATAAAGGCGAGGCCGCCCCACGACAGGGTCCGCGCCGCGGTCAACAGCCCGATCCGGCGGATCGTCTCCGGCGGCAGACCGCGGCGCGCCAGCCACGCGCCAAGGGCGGCGCCGGCCGTCGCCTGGACGACCAGGGTGCCGAGACCAAAGGCAAGGCCGGGCAGCCAGCCGGTCGCGGCGGACGGCATCGCCGGCGCCAGCACCGTGTATATGATCATGGCAAAGGCGCCAAAGCCCCAGCCGGCGACAAACCCGTGCACGGCCGGCATCCACGGCTTTGGCTCGCGGAACCCGGCCCCGGTCCCGCCGCGCCGCGCCCGCCCGGGCAAGGGCAGGTGCGGCAAAGCCCTGCGCCCCAACACAAAAACCCCGGCCGCGGCCATGACGGCGCCGACGACGATATCGATGACCGCGTCGAGCGGCGCGAGGGTGAACAGATGGGCCAGCCCGAGATAGGCCAGTTCGCTCGCCAGCGCCCGCTGGAGCGTAAAGGCCAGCGAAAAGCTCAGCCCGGCCAGAAGGCCGCGCCGGGTCGAATAGCCGCCGACGGCATAGCTGAAGGTGATCGGCCAGGTGTGCTCGTCGGGTGTCACGCCATGGACGATCCCGAGCAGAAATGCCGTCAAGAGATCGAGAGCAAAGGTGGCGTGGCTCGGGTTCCACAGATCGATCGCCAGGGTCATTCCCGCCCCTCGCCCGGTTCGAGCGCCGCGCGGCAGTTCCGGCACAGCCCGGAGAGGATCAGATGGTGCTCGCGGATGACGGCCCCGGTCTCGCGTTCGAGCGCAGCGAAATCGGCTGGCGCGAAGACACAGGGCACCGGCTCGATCGCATGGCAGCGCGTGCAATAGAGATGGTCGTGATGGGCGCCCGTCAACTCGAACCGGGGGCGCCCGTCATCGAGCAGGAGCCGGCGCGCGATGCCGGCGGCAACGAGCTTTTCGGCGGCGCGGAACACCGAGGAGAAATCGCGCGCCTGGCCGCGCCGGGCGAGCGCGGCGTGCAGGTCTTCGAGCGTCCAGGCATGGCGTCCGCCGGCGCCCATCAGTTCGAGGAGCGCGGCGGCCACGTGCGCTTTGCGGGCCATGATCCGCACCCTAGCCGGCGGCCGCAGTTAACGCAAGTCGCTTGCGGAAAAGCTCGGCTGCGGTGTCTCAGGCCAGTTCGGGAACCCCGCCCGCCTCGGCGGCGACGAGCTCGATCTGCCCGATCGTTTCCTTGCCAAAGAGCAACGGGATAAAGGCGCCGACCGCCACCACCCCGAGGATCGTGCCAAAGTAGATCACCGGGGAACCGGTATGCGGCGCGATGAAAAACGGCACCAGACCGCCGGCGAATATCCGCCCGAACGACTCGCCGAAGATGTGGCCGCGGCCGCGCAGCGCCGTCGGGAACTGCTCCGAGAGATAGACGCGGGTGGCGGTGAAGCAGGACAGCGCGGTAAAGCCGGTCAGCAATCCGCCCGCCGTCATCACAATGCCCGCGTAGGGTCCGGCCTGGTGCGCCAGCAGCATCAGGCAGATGCCTGGCAGCGATCCGCCGAGCGCATAGAAGATCGTCCAGCGCCGGCCGATAATCTCCATCAGAAAACCGGTAAACCCCTTTCCAAAAAAGCTCGCCGCATAGACCACCGAGGTCAACCCCAGGCTCGAAGCAATTGCGTAGCCCTGATCGGTCAGCGCTTTTGGCAACAGCACCGCAATCAGAAAGAAAGCGATGCCGCCGCAGCCGCCGGTCACCACCCCGACCACGGTCCAGCGCAACTGGCCCTTGGCGAACAAGGCCCAATAGGGCGGCATCTTCTCGCGGGCGGTGGCGTGAACGGCGCCGAGCGCCGCGACGGTCAGCAGCGGCACGCGGTTGCCGCTGCGCCGGATGATCTGGTTGACGATATCGACGGCGGTCTGCGCCCGGCCCCGGCGCAAGTGCCAGCGCGGGCTTTCCGGCAGCAGGAAGTAGATGATTGCGGGGACAAAGATCAGCGCCAGCCCGCCCGGCAAGGCGAGAAGGCGAAAGGCGTCGGCGTTGCCGGCGATCATCCCGGCGATAAACGGTACGATGGTAAAGGAGGAAGCCAGCGCCATCTCGTAGGCCGCGGCGGAGGTGCGCCGGTGCTGCGCCGGCATCAACTCGGTGGCGATCGGGTAGGTCGCCGAAACAACGCCGCCGGCGCCAAGCCCGGTCAACAGCCGCAGGATGATCAGCTGCTCAGGATCTCGCACCAGCGGGATCAGCAGCGTCAGAAACGTCGTCGAAATCACGCCGATCAACAGGATGGCCTTGCGGCTCAACCGGTCGCCGATGACCGAGAACGCAAAGCCGCTGATCGTCAGCGCGATGCTCGGGCCGAGGATGAGCCACTGGATGTCGGACCCGGTCAGGTGCAGCGGCGCCTTGGCCAGCACCAGGAGCGAACCGGTCATCACCAGATCGTAGCCCTCGATAAAGCCGGTGAGGGAGAGCACAAAGATGATCAGGATCTGGTAGGGGCTGAAGGGAATACTGTCCATCTTGCTGCCCAGCACACGGCTGGGATTGCTGGCCGGAACCTCTGCAAGAACTGTTGCACGCATGGTGTCTCACCCCGGTTGGTGCAACCCGGAGTCCATTGCGGCAAGACCGATCGGCGAGGCCGAATGTTCTT
>JBOHMF010000468.1:0-3468 GCA_050730055.1 Allostellaceae bacterium | reverse complement strand
GGGCGCGCCGGCGCCGGGCGCGCCGCTCGACCAGTTCTTCCGCGACTTTTTTGGTGGGAAAGGGGGGCCGGGCGGTTCCAATCCGGTGGAACCCGAATTCGCCTCGCTCGGCTCGGGGTTCATCATCGACCCCTCGGGATTGATCGTTACCAACGATCACGTGATCGCCAACGCCACCCGGATCAATGTCACCCTGTCCGACGGCACCACGTTGGAGGCCAAGATCGTCGGTCGCGATCCCGTGACCGATCTCGCGCTCTTGAAGATCAATGCGAAAAAACCGCTGCCGGCCGCGAGTTGGGGAGATTCGGCCAAGGTCGCGGTCGGCGACTGGGTGCTCGCCATCGGCAATCCCTTCGGCCTCGGCGGTACGGTCACCGCCGGGATCATCTCGGCGACGGCACGCGACATCCGCTCCAGCCCTTACGATGATTTTCTCCAGACCGACGCCTCGATCAACCGGGGCAATTCGGGCGGGCCGATGTTCAATCTCCAAGGGCAGGTCATCGGCATCAACACGGCGATCCTGTCGCCCTCGGGCGGCTCGATCGGGATCGGCTTTGCGATCCCGTCCTCCTTTGCCCGGCCGATCATCGAGCAGTTGAAAGCGACGGGCAAGGTCGTGCGCGGCTGGATCGGCGCGCACATCCAGCCGGTCAGCGACGCCATCGCCGAAGCCGTCGGTCTCGGCAAGAGCCGCGGCGCGCTGATCGCGGCGATCGATCCGGGAAGTCCGGCGGCCGCGGCACAGCTTGAACCCGGCGATGTCATCCTCAGCTATGACGGCCGGCCGATCGATCAGAGCCACGCGCTGCCGCGGCTTGTCGCCGCGACACCGCCCGGCAAGCCGGCCAGGCTCGTGATCTGGCGCGACGGCAAGGAGCGGCAAGTCACGGTCACGGTTGCGGTGCTCAACCCGAACCGCCCGCGGCCGGCGCCGGCGGCGGCAAAAAAGCCCGCGCCGCCGCCCAGCGTCGCCGTACTCGGCCTCGAACTCGCGCGGCTGACCCCGGATCTGCGCCGGCAGTTTTCCCTGCCGGATGGGGCGAAGGGAGTTGTCGTCATCGGCCTCCCGCCACAGGGACCCGGCGCCGAGCAGGGTTTGAAGCCGGGCGATCTGATCATCGCGGTTGGACACCGGCCGGTGACGACGGCGCAACAGATCGAGGAGCGCGCGGCGGCGGCGCAAAAACAGGGCCGCAAGGAACTTCTCCTCCGCATCGAGCGCGGCGCCAGCACCCGCTTTATCGCGCTCCCGGTGGGATGAGCGGCTGCGAAACCTCATAATGATCCGCCGCGGCTCCTGCTATCATGGCAGCGAGAGGGAGGATCGGGTATGGGCACCGCTCGCAACTACGCCGTCATCGATCCCGCCACCGGCAAGATCGACCGCAGTGTCTTCAGCGATCCGGCGGTCTATGACGACGAAATGGAACGGATCTTCGGGCGCGCCTGGCTGATGATCGGGCATGAGAGCCTGGTGCCCGCGCCGGACGATTTCTTTCACACCTACATGGGCGAAGACCCGGTCATCCTGACCCGCGACGGGGAGGGCCGGCTGCACGCGCTCCTCAACATGTGCCGCCACCGCGGCAACCGCGTGTGCCGCGTTGACGACGGCAACGCCAAGCGCTTCCTGTGTACCTATCACGGCTGGACCTATCGCAACGACGGTGCCCTCGAATATGTCCCCGGCGAGAGCGAGGCGTACTACGATGCGCTCGACAAGCCGGCGCTCGGTCTCATTGAGGCGCGCGTCGAGACCTATGCGGGCATCGTCTTTGCCACCTGGGCCAAGGATGCCCCAAGCCTCGAAGCCTATCTGGGCGATGCGCGCTGGTATCTCGACACCGCCTTCAACCGGCGCGACGGCGGCATGCAGGCGCTCGGGCCGATGAAATGGCTCGAACCCGTCAACTGGAAGACGCTGGTGGACAACTGCTCGGACAACTATCACGTCCCCACCAGCCATCTCGCCAGCGCCCGCGTCCAGACCCGCTATCTCGGCCGCCCGCGGCTGTCGCACGAGGACCAGTTTGCCAGCCCCAACAGGCACGCCTTTGTCAACGGGCACGCGATCACCTTCCGCGATGCTGATGATAACACCCCGCGCTATGCGCACGGTGTGTCGAGCGAGACAATGCGGCTGTTTCAGGAGTACCACAAGGCGACGATGCCCGAGGTCGAGCGGCGGCTCGGCACCTTCCGCGCGCGCCGCGTACAGCTCGGCAACCACTCGATCTTCCCGAACGGCATCCTCGGATTGAGGCTGGCCCTGCCGCGCGGCCCGCTGAAGACCGAGTTCTGGCATTTTGTGCTGGTCGATCGCGACGCGCCCGAGGAGGTGAAACGCATCATCCGCATCGGCAGCCAGGCCAACAACGGCGCTGCCGGCATGTTCGAGCAGGATGATGTCGATAACTGGCGTCAGGTGACCGCGGCGAGCACGAGCCGCCTCGGGCGCCGGCAGCCCCAGGATTTGTCGATGGGCTTGGGGCATGCGGGGCCGCACCCGGATTTCCCGGGGATCGTCTCCGAACGCTACATCTCGGAGAATAACCAGCGTCTTTTCTATCGCCGTTGGCAGGAGTTCATGAACGCCGAGAGCTGGGCGCAAATCTCCCTTGATCCCGCGACGGCCCGCTTTGACGGCACTGCGACGATGCAGGGGTAGCCCTCCAGTGTGCCGAGATGGGACGCTCAATCACAAAGCCGTCATGCCCGGACGTGATCCGGGCATCCACGGAAACCGAGTGCGGCGCGCCGACAAGCGTGGATGCCCACGGATCAAGTCCGTGGGCTGAAGGCCCACGGGACAGCCATCGGGACAAGCCCGGTGGTTAAAGGCCCACCGGCCATGACAATGAAGAGAGGTCATCATTCATGGCCGATGGCATGGAGCAGCGGGCGCTGTGGTTTGAATTGATGCAGTTTTATATCCGCGAGGCGTGGCTCTTGGACGAGCGCAAGCTCGCGGAGTGGCTCGATCTCTTCACCGAGGATGTCCTCTACTTTATACCTCGCCGCAAGAATGTGCTGCGCCGGGAGCTGCATCGCGAGGTGACGGCGCTCGGCGATCTCGCGATCCTGGAAGAGGACAAACGCTATCTCGAGATGCGGGTGGCCCGGCTCGATACCGGAATGGCCTGGGCCGAGGACCCTCCCTCGCGCACCCGCCACCTGATCGGCAATCTCGAAGCAACGCCGCTCGCAGACGGCGGGGCCGAGGCCCGAACCGCGTTTCTGGTGTACCGCTCGCATCTCGAAACCGATCACCAGCTTCTCTCCGGCTGCCGTGAGGATGTGCTGCGGAAAATAGGCGGCGCGTGGAAGGTCAAGAGACGCACCATCCTCCTCGACGCCAACGTGCTTCTCGACAAGAATCTCAGCGTTTTCCTGTAGGCTAGGCAGGCGGGGTGCGGGGCAATCAGATCATCCCATCTCGTCCCGCCCAATACGGCGCACGCA
>JBOHMF010000467.1:0-3490 GCA_050730055.1 Allostellaceae bacterium | reverse complement strand
GCCACAGGCCCCAGCCACCGCGCGCTTATCTTGCGCTTTGCCCGGATCGCCGCGGCACGCCTTCGATACCTCCTCGATCCGGAGGGCGGCGCCGGGTCCGGTTGATCCCGGTTCAGCCCGTGAGGCGCGCGATCGTCGCGCTGGTGCTGTACCCGGCCGTCAGCTCGGCGAGCAGAATTTCGCCGCCAATGCTCTTGACAAACTCGGCGCCGACGACCTGGTCGAGGCTGTAATCGGCGCCCTTGACCAGAAGGTGCGGCCGGATCGCGCGGATCAGCTCGTCCGGCGTATCCTCCTCAAACACGACGATCAGATCGACTGCGGCGAGCGAGGCCAGGACCGCAGCGCGCGCGAGTTCCGACTGGACCGGGCGGGACGGGCCCTTGAGCCGCGCCGTCGAGGCGTCGCTGTTGAGAGCGACGACGAGCCGATCGCACGCTGCCTTGGCGCGCGCCAGCAGACCGACATGCCCGGGATGGAGGAGGTCAAAGCAGCCGTTGGTAAACCCGATCCGCAGACCCTTGCGGCGCCAGCGCTCGACGACATCCAGCGCCTGGGCGCGCGGCAGCGCCTTTTCCGTCGCCTGCTGGTGCGTGCCGTCGAGCACGGCCGCGATCTCGCCGGCATAGGCGACCGCAGTGCCGACCTTGCCGACGACGATCCCCGCGGCAATGTTGGCCAGCCGCACCGCGGCGATCAAGGGAACCCCGGCGGCAAGCGCGGCCGCCAGCGTCGCCACCACCGTGTCGCCGGCGCCGGAAACATCGTAGACCTCGCGGATCTCGGAGCGCTGCACATAAACGCCGCCGTCGCGGGAGACGAGGATCATCCCTTCCGGACCAAGCGAGGCGAGAACCGCCTTCAGCCCGCAGCGCTCGATCAGCGCGCGCGCCGCGGCAACGACCTCGTCCTCGCTCGCCACCAGCATCCCGGTGGCGTGCGCCAGTTCGCGCCGGTTTGGCTTTAACAGATCGGCGCCGTGATAACGGATCGGGTCGCCCCCTTTTGGATCGACGATGACCTGCGCCCCCGCCTCGCCTGCCGCCTTGATGATTTCGAGTGCCACGCCCTCGGTCAGAACCCCCTTGGCGTAATCGGAAATGATCATCACCGGGTGATCGACGACCAGCTCGCGCGCGAGGCGCAACAGATCCTCGCGAACCGGAGGATCAAGCGGGGCCGCCGTCTCGCGGTCGGCCCGCAGCAACTGCTGGTTGCCGGCGATATAACGGGTCTTGAGCGTGGTCTGGCGCTGCGGCTGGACGAGGAGATGGACCTCGGCCGTGTCCTGCGCCGCCAGCAGCCGCTCGATCTCGCGCCCGGCCTCGTCGTTGCCGACGACCGAGACAAAGGATGCGCTGGCGCCGAGAGCGCCGAGATTGCGCAGCACGTTGCCGGCGCCGCCGAGCGTCCGCGTCTCGCGCGCAACCGCCAGAACCGGGATCGGCGCCTCCGGCGAGATCCGCTCGACCTCGCCATAGACGTAATGGTCGAGCATGACATCGCCGATGCACAAGACGCGCGCCGATTTGAGGCGGTGGAGGGAGTCGGAGAGATCGCTGGGGTCGGCCATCGGCAACTCGGGTTTTTGCGGTTTGCGCTGCTCTTTTGCCGACAGCGGGGTCCGCCCGCAACAAAAATGCCGCGCTGCATCAAATGCCGGCGATCGGAGGCCGGACCCTACCGGCGCCGGCGCAGCAGCAGATAGAGCGCGCCGGAACCGCCGTGGCGCGGCTGGGCCGCGGCGATGGCCAGCACCTGCGGGCGCAACCCCGGTTCGTCGAGCCAGCGCGGCACCGCGCGCTTGAGAACCCCCGGCTCACCGCTCGCCAGCCCGCGCCCGGTGATGATGAGGACACAGCGCCGCCCCGACGAGCGCGAATCCGCGACAAAGCCGACGAGCGCGCGATGCGCCTCGCTCTGCGTCATTCCGTGCAGATCGAGCCGGGCCTCGATCGGGTGCATCCCGCGCTTCAGCCGCTCGGCTGTCGCGCGGTCGAGATCGACAAAGCCGGCGGCGAAGGGACGCGGCACGGGCGGGGGCGTCGGCGCCTGCGGCGCGGCGCCGCTCCGGGGAGGCGCAGTATCAAGGGAGCGCGGGAGCGCGCACTCGGGCCGTCCGGGCAAGGGCACGACATCGCGCATCACCTCGCGCCACAGCGCGCCGTCGGGCAGCGCGGGCCGAGCGGTCTTATTCTTCGCCATCTCCCGTTCCGCCGTGCTCCGCGACCATGACGATATGCAGCCGCCGCGGTCCGTGCGCCCCCAGTTCGAGATGCTGCTCGATGTCGGCGGTACGCGAGGGGCCGGTGATAAAATTGACGGTGCGCGGCAGCCTTGCGCCGGCGCGGGCGCGCAGCCGGTCCCAGGCATCCTCATAGGCGGCGACGATCTGTCTCTCGTGCAGAATGACGATGTGCGTGTCGGGGAGAAAATTGAGTGTTGTCGGCGTCTCGGCGCCCGAGATCAGCATCAAGGTCCCGGTCTCGGCGATCGCCGCAAAGGCGGGCGTGAGGCTTGCCGGATCGGAGGCTTCGGCGCGGCCGCGGCGGATGTGCAGCAGCGGCCGGCTCTCCCACGGGATCGCGTCGAGCGCGGGATCGGGCGCCATGACAAGCTCGGCCGGCAGGTTCTCGCCCGAGAGATAGCGGGCGACTGCTTCCGGCACCTCGGCGAGCAAGGAGACGCGCGCCACCGTCGCCTGCACCTCCTCGGCCATTGCGATAAACAGATCGACCTGCTCGCGACGGCCGAGCGCGGCGGCGCGCGCCGGGATCAGGTGGCGGCGATGGGCGGCGACGCGCGCCCGCAACTCCGCTGCTGTCGCCGGATCGACGGGGCCGCGCCGCAAGGCCCGGCGGATGCCGGAAAGGATCTCGTCACGCGCGCCGGTCATCGCCGCGTTTCCCGCCTCTGCCCGGCCCACAGGCTGTGAAAGCTGCGCCCTTCCGGCGCCGGCATGTCGCGCACGCTGGTCCAGCCCGCGGCCAGAGGCAGGGCGCGAAAACGCCCACGTTCCCTGCCGGCCCAGCCGAGGGTGCGGCTGGCGAGATCGGCGAGCGCGTGATAGAGCGCCGGCCGGCGCGCCGCAAACGCCCACAGCTTGAGGCCGGCGCGGGCAGAACGCGGCGTGAGGCGCGCGGCAAACTCGCGCTCGCGCCAATGCCGCATCATCTTTGGCAGCGGGATCTTCATCGGGCACACGCTTTCGCAGCGCCCGCAAAAGGTCGAGGCGTTTGGCAGATGACCGGCCTCGGCGATGCCGATGAGACTTGGCGTCAAGACCGCCCCCATCGGCCCCGGATAGACCCAGCCATAGGCGTGTCCGCCGATCGCGCCATAAACCGGGCAATGGTTGAGGCAGGCGGCGCAGCGGATGCAGCGCAGCATGTCCTGGAACTCGCCGCCCAAGAGCGCGCTGCGCCCGTTGTCGAGCAGCACGACATGGTACTGCTCGGGGCCGTCGCGATCGCTTGGACGCCGGGGGCCG
>JBOHMF010000466.1:0-3509 GCA_050730055.1 Allostellaceae bacterium | reverse complement strand
GCTACCGCCTCGATCGGCAAGGCGAGCCGATCGAGATTGGCGATGAGCCGTTCGAGCCGGCGGGTCGAGCGATCGACCGCGGTGACGCGGGCGCCCTGCATCGCCAGTTGGGCCGTCTTGCCGCCGGACGCGGCGCACAGATCAATGACGCGCCGCCCGGTCAGATCACCAAACAGCCGCGCTGGCAAGGCCGCGGCGGCATCCTGCACCCACCACGCGCCCTCGGCGTAGCCGGGCAGCAGCATCACCGCGCCGCCGGCGGCGCGGCGCAGGGTTCCGGTCGGCAGCAAGATGCCGTCGAGCTTGTCGCGCCACTCCGCCCCGTCCGCGCGCAAGGTCAGGTCGAGCGGCGCCTCTTTCAGATGGGCGTTGGCGATCGCCCGCGCGGTCTCCTCGCCGTAGGCGCGACCCCACGAATGCCACAGCCAATCGGGCGTGTTGAGCCGGGCCGCGTCCTGCCCGGCGATGCGCTCGCCGCCCTCGACCGCGAGGCGCCGCAGCACGGCATTGACAAGACCCTTGTGTGACAACAGACCGCGGCCGTGGGCGAGATCGACACTGGTGGCGACCGCGGCATGGGGCGGCGTGCGCAAAAACATCAGTTGCGCCGCGCCGAGCCGCAGAATGTCCTGGACGACCGCCGCGCGCGGCGCCAGGGGGGTATTCAGACAGCCGGCGATCAGCGCGTCGAGCTGGCCGAGGCGGCGCAGCACGGTGGCGACCAGCAGCCGGGCAAAGGCGCGGTCGCGACCCGACAGCTGGTGCATCGCCGGGTTGTCCTCGATCGCCTCGTCGAGCGGGCGCTTGCGGCGCAGCACCACAGCGATCAGGTCGAGCGCGACATCGCGCGCATTCGCCGGTTGGGACATCAAGGTTCTGCTTTAAATTGTGTCCAATTCGGCCAGCCCCGCGCCGACCTCCCCACGGTGAAGGCGAGAACGTCGGGAGGGTGCGTTTGTTCCGTCCGCCCTTGGCCGTGCCCACGTCCCGAGCGTTGAGAACGCCGCCGCGCTTCCCAGATTCTGGGGATGAAAGACCAAGAGCGCGACGACAACCCCGAAGGGAGTCCGGCCGTCTCCCCCGAGAGAATACCGCCCGCGGCGACACCGCGCGAGATTGGCGGCCCCAAGGGTCCCGAGCCGACCCGGTATGGCGACTGGGAGGTTGACGGCCGCTGCACCGATTTCTAGGCGGCCGACTGCGAAATCACCCACGCCCGCCCTCAGGTACGCAAAGGCCCCGCGGGGGCGCCGACGGCCGAAACCGGCGTCCAGGCGGGCGGGTCGCTGGCCGGAAAGCTGTCGGCGGAGGCTGCGGCGACCCGGTCGTGCGGCGCGGCGGCGCGTCTGCCGGCGGTATCGATCCCCAGCCGCCGATAGAGCGGGCAGTGGCCGAGGACGCCGCGCTGCACCAGGGCGCCGCCGAGAACCGTGAGCCCCGCAGCGGCTATCGAGGGGCGCCGGACGCCATTGGCCAGGAGGGCGGCGCCGGCGAGGCCGCAGGCGATGCGCTCGCCGGTGCCGACATTGGGCGCTCGCCCGCTCCATCTCGACAGATTGGCAAACATGGCTCCCTCCGCCACCGCAGACCCCGCGCCGTCAACGCCGCCGCCGGGAGCTGGTTCCGGCGCCTCAGAAGCCGGGCGGGCGGCGCTTGTGCCACTCCGTTTCGCGCTCGTAGGCGCGGCCGATGCGGAACAGCCCGGCTTCGGAGAACGGGCGCCCGACCAGTTGCACGCCAAACGGCAACCCGGCCGCGGTAAAGCCGGCCGGGAACGCCAAGCTCGGCAGACCAAGATAATTGATCGGCCGGCAGCAGCGGATCAAGAGGCCGAGCGTCGCGTTCATCGCCGCCCCGCCGCCGACATCGGTTTCGGCGATCGTCGGCACCGGGACCGGCAGGACCGGCGCCAGCATCGCATCGACGCGGTCAAAAACGGCGCGGCTGAAGGCGTCGAGATGGTGCGCCCGCAGCATCACCGCTTCGAGATAGCGCGCGCCGGAATGGTAAAAGCCGATTTCGAGGCGGGTGCGGACCTGCTCGGAATAGTCCTGCGGGCGCTCGCGCATCCAGGCGCCGTGAACCGCCGCCGCCTCGACCGCGATGACGACCGATGAGAGGGCCGACATCTCCTCGACATCGGGTGGGGCGACCTCGACGATCGCGGCGCCGAGCCCGCGATAGGTATCGAGAGCGGCGGTATAAAGTCCCTTTGTCTCCGCGGTCATGCCGTCGAGAAAATAGGTGGTTGGCACGCCGATCCTGAGACCCTTGACACCCTCTTCAAGACCCTCCTCCCAGCCCGGCACCGGCACGTCGCGGGTGGTCGGATCATCGGGATCGGCGCCGGAGATGACCGCGGTCAACAGCGCGCAGTCGCGCACCGTGCGCGCCAGCGGACCGACCGTGTCGAGCGAAAAGGACAGCGGCATCGCCCCGTAGCGGCTGACCCGGCCGGAGGTCGTCTTTATCCCGGCGACGCCGCACAGGGCCGCCGGGATGCGCACCGAGCCCCCGGTATCGGAGCCGAGCGCGCCAAAGACGAGGCGGGCGGCGACTGCGGCGCCCGAGCCGCTCGACGAGCCGCCGGTGATGTGCGCGGGCGACCACGGGTTGCGGCAAGGCCCGAAATGCGCGTTGTGTCCGGTCGGGCCATAGGCGAACTCGTTCATGGCGAGCGCGGCGAGGTGCAGGGCGCCGGCGGCGTCGAGGCAGCGCAGCACGCTCGCGGTCCGGTCGGGAACAAAGTCGCGGCGGATTTTGGAGCCGCAGGTGGCAACCAGACCCTCGCGGTAGAACATGTCTTTGTGGGCAAGCGGCACGCCGTGCAAGGGTCCGAGAAGCTGGCCGCGGGCGAGCGCGGCATCGGCGGCGTCGGCGGCCCGGAGCGCGTCGTCGCGGTCGAGGCGGATGACGCAATTGAGGCGTGGCTGCGCCGCTTCGAGACGGTCGAGGCAGGTTTCGGCCGCTTCGCGCGCCGACAGCGTTTTCGCGCGGATCGCCGCGGCGAGATCGACGAGGTCGAATTCGGTCGGATCGTTCATCGCCATTCTCCCAGCCAGCGCCGCTGCGCCCGCAAAAAATCGGCGGGTTCGCAATCAAAGGGCGGAGCGCGGTGCCCGGCCGCCGCCAGCAGCGACTCGATCGCGGCGGCAAGCGCCGCCGCGCGCTCGGGCGAGAGTTCGATGCCGTGCGCCTCGCGGGACCAGTTCTCCAAGGTTTCCGCGCGCAATTTCGCCATTTCCCGTTCTCCCGGAAATTTGCCAGTCGAAGCCGGGCGGCAGTTTGCCGGATAATGGGGCGCCTCGGAAGAGAGCCGGCGGTCTTGGGGAAGGCCGGGGGCGATGAGGGGGTGGGCATGCGGCGCGCGCGGGGGCGGGCGGCGAAGGCGAGGATCGAGCCGAGACTGATCGGCCATCCCGTGAGAGGCGAGCCAACGAGGCGCCGCGCTCCGCCCGCTGCCGCGTCGGGAGAGGCGGCGGGGTCCGGGCGCCGGACGGCACGCCGGC
>JBOHMF010000465.1:0-3520 GCA_050730055.1 Allostellaceae bacterium | reverse complement strand
GTTCGCTGCTGAGCTCAGCCAGCTCCGCCGTGACGACGGGGGCGAACTCGCGGTCGGCAATCAGCAACCTGGCCGCGCCGTGGCGCAGGATAAAGGCGATCAGGCGGGCGTCGAGCCGGGTGTTGAGGGCGTTCAGCACCGCCCCCGCCATCGGCACAGCGTAATGCGCTTCGAGCAGCGCCGGCACATTGGGCGCCATGACCGCAACCGTGTCGCCGGGCTTGATCCCGCGCCGCCGCAGTGCTTCGGCAAAGCGGCGGCAGCGGTCGTAGAACTGGCGATAGGTAAAGCGCCTTTCGCCGTCGATGACAGCGATCTTGTCGGGATAGACCGCGGCCGCCCGCGCGAGAAAGTACAGCGGCGAGAGCGCTGCAAAATTCGCCGCGTTGCGCGCGAGGTGCGGCGCCTCGTAAGGGTGCGGCGACACGAGAAAGCTCCTTTGCGGCCCGATCGTTGCGCCGGCATCCTCACCAGGCGCGCCGCCTCCGTCAAGCCGCGTGCCGTGCTCGCGCCGGCCGCAGGGAAAGGCGGCTCTTTCGGGGCCGCACTTGAAAAATCCCTCCGGCAAGCCATGTGAGAGCGGTCGACTCCGTGGTTCGGCCCGCTCGCTCCAGGCTCGCAACGAGCATCGGACCGGCTTACCGTCCTCTGGCAAAGTCCGACCCGCCGCCCGTTGCCGAGCGGTGGTTTTGCTTATCTGAAAGGCTCCAGGAATGGCTAGCGGAACGGTAAAATGGTTCAACGCGCAAAAGGGCTACGGCTTTATCCAGCCCGATGATGGCTCAAAGGATGTCTTCGTCCACATTTCCGCCGTCGAACGGGCGGGGATCGGCAATCTGCACGAAGGCCAAAAGATAAGCTACGAGATCGAACGCGGTCAGCAGGGGAAGACTTCCGCTGTTGCCCTTCGGGCCGAGTAAACATTCAGCGGGTCCGGCGCCGCGGTCGTTGCGCGGCGCCGGCCGCCTCCCGGAGGCAGGATGTCATCACACAAGTTTGCCATAGGGCAGAGCGTCCGCTTTTCACCCGATCGTTATCAGCAAGCGCTCAAGACCGAGCGCTTCAAGGTGACACGATTGCTTCCCGAAGCCGATAACCAGCTGCAGTATCGCGTCAAATGCGAGAAGGACGGACACGAACGCGTCGTCCGAGAGGACCAGCTCGCGCGCTTTTGAGCAAACTCCCTCGTGCGAATGAGGGAAAAAGCGGAAGGTTCTGCATACCGACTCGAACCCCGCATGATGGCATCAAGATTGCTCGATTGGACTCGTGGCGCGAGGATCGCCCGGAATTCCAGGCATTTCGTCGCGTAGCGGGCGGGTCTTGGGAATGAATATTTCCACGCCGGAATGGCCGCCGCCTCTCACAACCGCCCCACAGGCGGGAGGTTCTTCTCATGGGCGCTTTGGAACGCCGCTTTCCGGCCAGCCCATTCCGGCGATGGGTGAGGGGAGTGCCGTGGCGTCACCTGTGGATTGTGGTCGCGATCGTCCTGCTCTTGGCGTTCGCGCTTTTCGGCTTCTTTCCGAGACATTGAACGAGCGGTCATGCCCTTCGCGCGATCTTTTTGACCAATGATGAAGCGGGTGGCGCTGGCGGCGGTACGGCCTCGGGCTTGCCGGCGCGGACGATCTTGACCAATGCCTGCAATAATCTGGCGACGCCGGCGAGGCGCTCCGCTTCGTCCCGCCAATCGCGCAGATAGACGAGTTTCTGGTCCGGGCGCAGCCGCAAGGTGCCGGCATGGCGCTGGATCAATTGCACGAGACCTTCGGGGTTGGCAAAACGGTTGCCGCGCAACGCGATGACTGCACCCTTGGGGCCGGCCTCGACGCGCTCGATCCCGGCCTCCCGGCACCAGTGCTTGATCTCAATGATCCGCAACAGGTTTTCGACCTCGGGCGGGAGCGGGCCAAAGCGGTCGATCAATTCGGCCGCAAAGGTGTCGATCTCGCGGCGGTCGGACAGCCCGGCGATACGGCGGTAGAGGCCGAGCCGGACGCCGAGATCGGCGACATAGCCTTCCGGGATCAGAACCGGCGTGCCGAGGGTGATCTGCGGACTCCAGTCCTCGGCCGCGGCGGCGCCGTCGGTGCGGGCGGCGGCGACCGCTTCTTCGAGCATCGTCTGATAGAGTTCGATGCCGACCTCGCGAATATGGCCCGACTGCTCGTCGCCCAGGAGATTGCCGGCGCCGCGGATGTCGAGATCGTGGCTTGCCAATTGAAAGCCGGCGCCGAGCGTGTCGAGCGTCTGCATCACCGCGAGCCGGCGCTGTGCAATTTCCGACAACTGCTTGCGCTCTGGCAGGGTCAGATAGGCGTAGGCGCGCACCTTGCCGCGCCCGATGCGCCCGCGCAACTGGTAGAGTTGGGCCAGCCCGAACATGTCGGCGCGATGCACGATCAGCGTATTGGCGGAGGGAATGTCGAGCCCGCTCTCGATGATGTTGGTCGAGAGCAGAAGGTCAAAGGCGCGCTCGTCAAAAGCCGCCATCACGCCTTCCAGTTCGGCGGCGGCCATGCGGCCGTGCGCGGTTGCGAACCTGATCTCGGGCACCAGTGCGCGCAGTTCGCCCTGCACGCCGTCGAGATCGGCGATGCGCGGCACGACATGGAAAATCTGCCCGCCGCGGTCGCGCTCCCTGAGGATCGCGTCGCGGATCGTCACCGCGTCATAGGCCGTGACAAAGGTGCGCACCGCCAGCCGATCGACCGGCGGGGTGGCGATGACGCTCATCTCGCGCACCCCCGACAATGCCAGTTGCAGGGTGCGCGGGATCGGCGTCGCGGTCATCGTCAGCACATGGATGTCGGCCTTCAACTGCTTCAGCCGTTCCTTCTGCTTGACGCCAAAATGCTGCTCCTCATCGACGACGAGAAGACCGAGGCGGGCAAAACGCACATCCTTGGCCAAGAGGGCGTGGGTGCCGATGACGATATCAAGCCGGCCGGCGGCGAGTCCCTCCTTGACCGCGCGCGCTTCCTTTGCCGGGACCAGCCGCGACACCTGGCCGATGTGCACCGGGAACCCGGCAAAGCGCTCGCTGAAGGTGCGGAAATGCTGGCGCGCGAGGAGCGTCGTCGGCACCACGACGGCGACCTGGCTGCCCGACATCGCGGCGATAAAGGCGGCGCGCAACGCCACCTCGGTCTTGCCAAAACCGACATCGCCGCAGATCAGCCGATCCATCGGCCGCCCCGAGGCCATGTCTTCCAGCGTGTCGGCGATCGCGCGCAACTGGTCATCGGTTTCGGGGTAGGGGAAACGGGCCGCGAACTCGTCATAGAGACCTTCGGGCGGGGTCAGCACCTCGCCCGGCTTCAACTGCCGCTCGGCGGCAACACGGATCAATTCATCGGCGATGGCGCGGATGCGCTGCTTGACGCGGGCCTTGCGCGACTGCCAGGCGACCCCGCCGAGGCGGTCGAGCTGCACCCCGGCCTCCTCGGCGCCAAAGCGCGACAAGACCTCGATATTCTCGACCGGGACATAGAGCTTGTCGTCGCCGGCATAGAGC
>JBOHMF010000464.1:0-3523 GCA_050730055.1 Allostellaceae bacterium | reverse complement strand
GCCCTGGGCTCAAGGTGGTGGCGCCCTATACCGGGGCCGACCACAAGGGGTTGTTGAAATCGGCGATCCGCGATCCCAACCCCGTGGTCTTTCTCGAACACGAACTCGTCTATGGCGAGAGCTTTGCGGTGCCGCAGGACCCGGAGTTTCTCGTGCCCATCGGCCGGGCGCGGATCGCGCGCGAAGGTGCGCACGTCACCATCACCGCCTTTTCGCGCATGGTCAAGCTGGCGCTCCTCGCCGCCGAGGAGCTGGAAAAGGCCGGGATCTCGGCCGAGGTGATCGATCTGCGCACCTTGCGTCCGTTTGATCTCGAGAGCGTCGTCGCTTCGGTCAAAAAGACCAACCGCATCGTCGCGGTCGAGGAAGGCTGGCCGTTCGCCGGGATCGGCGCCGAGATCGCGGCGATCGTCATGGAGGAGTGCTTTGACTGGCTCGACGCGCCGTTGCGGCGCGTCACCGGCAAGGACGTGCCGCTCCCCTATGCCGCCAACCTCGAACGCCTCGCCACCCCGCAGGTCGAGGACATCGTCGCGGCGGCGCGCGCGGTGACGTACCGCTGATCCCATTCAACTGTAGGATGGGTTTCGCATTGCTCAACCCATCCTACGATGCTGTAATCTGAGACATGCCAATTGAAATCCGGATGCCGGCGCTGTCGCCGACGATGACCGAGGGCAACCTCACCAAATGGCTGAAAAAGGAAGGGGACGAGGTCCATTCCGGCGATGTCCTCGCCGAGATCGAAACCGACAAGGCGACGATGGAGTTCGAGGCCGTCGATGACGGCCGGCTCGGCCGGATTCTCGTCCCGGAAGGTGCGCAGGGCATCAAGGTCAACGCCCCGATCGCCGTTCTCCTCGGCGAGGACGAGGACGACACCGCGCTCGCGGATGTCGCACCGGCAGCGCCCGCCGACGCGCCCGCCGCTCCGCCCGATCAGAGATCGGAGCCGACCCCGGCGCCGCCTCCGCCGCGGCCGGCTGCTTCTGCCGCCGCTGTGCCGTCGCCGGCTGCGCCGGCATCGGCCGGGAACGGTGCCGGACGCCTCTTCGCCAGTCCTCTGGCCCGCCGCATGGCGGCGCAGGCCGGTCTCGATCTCGCCGCGCTCAAGGGGTCGGGGCCGCAGGGCCGCATCGTCAAGGCCGATATCGACGCCGCGCTCGCGGGCGCCCGTCCGGCGGCGCCGGCAAGGCCCGCCCCGGCGCCCGTGCCGGAAGAAAGACCGGCGGCTGCGGTGCTCTCAAAAGAGCGGGTCGCAGCGCTCGCCGGCAACATCCCCTACACGCTCCAGCCGATGACCGCGATGCGCCGCACGATCGCGCGGCGCCTCACCGAATCAAAGCAGACGGTCCCGCATTTCTACATCTCGATCGATTGCGAGATCGATGCGCTGTTGAAAATCCGCGAAGAGCTCAACGGCAAATCGCCCGACAAGATCTCGCTCAACGATCTTGTCATCCGCGCTTCCGCCCTGGCCTTGCGCCAGGTCCCCGCCGCCAACGCCGCGTGGAGCGAGGACGGTCTTCTTCTCTGGGATACGGTCGATATCGCCGTCGCGGTCGCGCTTCCCGACGGGCTGATTACCCCGATCGTCAAATCCGCCGATCGCAAGGGCCTTGCCGCGATCGCCCGCGATACCAGGGATCTGATCGCCCGCGCCCGCACCGGCAAATTGAAGCTCGACGAGTACCAGGGCGGCACCTTTTCGATCTCGAACATGGGGATGTATGGCGTGCGCGACTTCGCCGCGGTGATCAATCCCCCGCATGGCGGCATCCTTGCGGTCGGAGCCGGCGAGCAGCGCCCGATCGTCAAGGAGGGCGCGCTGGCGATCGCGACGATGATGAGTTGTACGCTGTCCTGCGACCACCGTGCGGTTGACGGCGCGACCGGCGCGCAGTTTCTCGCCGCCTTCAAAAAGCTCGTCGAGGACCCGCTGACGATGTTGCTGTAGATGGCTGAAACCTCTTTTGATCTCCTGGTGTTGGGCGGCGGGCCGGGAGGCTATGTCGCCGCCATCCGCGCGGCCCAGCTTGGCCTGAAGACGGCTCTCGTCGAGCGCGAGCATCTCGGCGGCATCTGCCTCAACTGGGGCTGCATCCCGACAAAGGCGCTGCTGCGCGCTTCGGAAATCCATCACCTTCTGCACCATCTCGACGAATACGGGTTCTCCGCAAGCGACATCCGCTACGACGCGCAGAAGGTGGTCGCCCGCTCGCGCGCCGTCGCCAAGCGCCTGTCAAACGGCGTCGCCTTTCTCTTGAAAAAGAACAAGGTCGCGGTGTTTGACGGGGAGGGCCGCCTTACCGGCCCGAAACGGGTCGCCGTTGCAAAGAACGGCAGCCCGGTCGCCGATCTCACCGCCGAGCACGTCATTCTCGCCACCGGGGCGCGGGCGCGCTCGCTTCCCGGTCTCTCACCCGACGGCGAACGGGTGTGGACCTACAAGGAAGCAATGGTGCCAAAAGCGATCCCGCAATCGCTTCTGGTCGTCGGCTCGGGTGCAATCGGCATCGAGTTTGCGAGCTTCTACCGCGACATGGGCGCCGCGGTCACAGTGGTCGAGGTGCTCGACCGCATCCTCCCGCAGGAGGATGAGGAGATTTCCGCCTTTGCCCATAAATCCTTTGAAAAGCAGGGGATCGCGATCCACACCGGCGCCACTGTCACGGCGCTGGCGCGGCAGGGCGAAGGGGTCGCGGCGCGGATCGCCGCCGCCGGCAAGGAGTTTGAGATCGCGGTCGAGCGCGTCATCCTCGCCGTCGGTATTGTCGGCAATGTCGAGGGGATCGGGCTCGAAGGCACCGGCGTCAAGGTTGAGCGCGCGCATGTCGTGGTCGATGAATGGCTGCGGACCGGCGAACCCGGAATCTATGCGATCGGCGATCTCGTCGGCCCACCCTGGCTCGCGCACAAGGCGAGCCACGAGGGCGTGATCTGCGTCGAACGCATCGCCGGGATCAATGACGTGCGCCCGCTCGACCGCGGCAACATCCCGGCCTGCACCTATTGCCGCCCGCAGATCGCCAGCGTCGGTCTCACCGAAGAGGCGGCGCGCGCCCAGGGCCGCACCGTCAAGATCGGCCATTTTCCCTATGTCGGCAATGGCAAGGCGCTGGCGCTCGGTGAACCCGAGGGGATGATCAAGACCGTCTTTGACGGCGCGACCGGCGAACTTCTCGGCGCGCACATGATCGGCGCCGAAGTCACCGAACTGATCCAGGGCTATGCCATTGCCCGGACCCTGGAGACCACCGAGCACGAGCTGATCGAGACGATCTTTCCGCACCCCACCCTCTCGGAAATGATGCACGAGAGCGTGCTTGACGCCTATGGTCGCGCCCTCCACTTCTAGGGAAATGGCCGAGTCTCAGTCGACTAACATGTTGCGCCACCCGGAGAAGGCCGCCCGGCCCGACCAGCCGAGCGGGCGCAAGCCGCCGTGGATCCGGGTAAAGGCGCCGGGCTCGCCCGAGTACCACGCGACTCGCCTCCTGATGCGCGAATTGAAGCTGAACAC
>JBOHMF010000463.1:0-3529 GCA_050730055.1 Allostellaceae bacterium | reverse complement strand
GTTGGATCGGTGTGTGGCGGCCGAAGGTCTGGCGGATCGCCTTGGTCAGCGCCTTGGCGCCATCGACGATGAAGAGCCGGCAGACCGAGGGATCGAGGCCGCGTCCGACCAGGTTGTCGAGCAGCGCAGCAAGCGCACCGGCAGCGGCAGATCGTGGGCGCGCAGGTAGCGCATCACCCCGCGCGCGCTCTGCAGTTCGGCGAACTTGGCAAAGACCAGCTGCACGCGCGCCTGGACCTCCTCGTCGGGGTTGCGGACAATCGCCCCCGCGCGGTCGTGGATGAACCCGGCCGGCAAAGGCATCCGCAACTCGCCGCGCGCCGCCTTCTGAAGTTCACCCTGGTGCAGGCGCAGGCGGATCTGGTGCAGTTCGGCTTCGCTCATGATCCCCGACAGGCCGAGCAGCAGACGGTCGTGATAAGCCCCCGGGTCGTAGAGGCGCTCGCCGTCGGCCAGGATCACGCCAAACAGCGAGCACAGTTCGAGAAGCTGGTGCCAATCGCGGTTGTTGCGCGCCAGCCGGGAGGCGTCGAAACTGAGCACAAGACCGGCGTTGCCCAGCCCGATCTCGGCGATCAGCCGCTGAAAACCGTGCCGCTCGGCGCTCTCTGCCCCCGACTTGCCGAGATCCTCGTCGATGACGTGGACGCGCTCGCGCGGCCAACCGAGACCGACGGCGCGGTCGACGAGACGATACTGCAACTCGGTGCTTTCCTGGTTCTGGCGGACCTGGGTAAGCGAGGATTGGCGCACATAGACGTAGGCGAGCTTGGCGCGGTGCGCCGCGCTCACCCGCTCGTCAGCGCTGTTCGGGGCGCTCAGCACGGGAGATCTCCATCACCGCGCGGCTGTCCGGCGCCATCCGCCGCAGCAGGTCGCTGAGAAGGCGGGCGATCTGGGTTTGCGTTTCGCTCGGCAGGTCCGGCCAGGGCCGCAACCGCTGCGACGCGGGTGGGACAAGGCGGGGCGGATGCGGCAACGGATGAGGAATAGTCGTCACGGGTCACCTCCTCGACGGGAGCGGCGAGGCAGGCGACGATATGACGTGCCAAGGGAAGCAGCGTGCCGACGCTGATAGGAAAACCGTTACGTGACGAAAGGATAGGGGCGAGTGACGGGGTCTCCGCCGGCTCGGCGAGATCGGTGCTCGAATGGTGCAGCGAACGGCGCCGCCCGTCCGGCAGCGCGACGACGACATAGGCCGAGCCGCGCGTCGAGCGCGGCGACACCAGCCGCAACCGCTGACCCGACAAGGCGTGACGCGGGTCCGTTACCGTGACGTGAGACACCAGCCCGTCGAGAATAGTGGCAGCCTGCGGTGTTCGGGGAGCGGCTTCTGCTGACCAGCATCTTCAGTGCCGAGACCGATGGCGACAGCCTCTATTTCTACGCCGAGGAGGGTCCCTCGGACCTCGCGGTGATTGACCGCGGCGAACTCGAAGAGGCGCTCGCCGCCTCCCGCGAGGCCGCCGACAGCAGGGCCGCGAGCTTTATTGCCGAACTACTCGCCCAGCTCGGGAAGGATGAGGTCGAGGTCGAGCTCGATCTCAGCGGCACCTCCTGGGAATTTTTTATTCAGGGCATCGTGCGCCGCTCACCGCGGCTGCGCCATGTCAGCGTGGTCTCGTCCTTCACCTGCTCGAAGATGCGCTCCGACGGGTTTGGCGGCATGGCGGTGCTGATCACCGCCGAGCGCATCCGCGCCAAATCCGCCGCCGATCTGATTGAGGATTTCCTCAAGGAAGCCGGTCTCGAAGCCTGAGGGTGCCGGTCGTCCTTCCCGGCTGGAGAAAGAGAAAGGAAGAGAGCGACGGGGATCGGGTGAGCCCGGAGGAAGGCGAGAGAGCACCCCGCCGGGTCTGTCCGCCCCTGCTCTCGGAGGTTCTTTTGATGACCAGCCTCACGCCTCCCGGCGAAGGCCGGGATCAGGCGCGCGCGCAACTGCGCCAGCACCACTTCGCGCACATGCACCCCTCGATCACCGCCGAACGGGTCGCCGAAGCGGTCGAGCGCGAACTCATCAGCCTCGACAATCCCTCCCGGCGAAAGCCGGGATCATGCCTCGCCTGCGGCGCCGAGGCCGAGGGTGTCGAACCCGACGCCGAGCACTACACCTGCGAGAGCTGCAGTGAGGCTGCCGTATACGGCGCCGCCGAAATCCTGATCGCCATCACCTGATCGGCCGGAAAAGCCGCCGGGCCGGGCACCTCGACATCCGGGGCGGAGACAAAAAATGCCAAAGCTTTCCGATGCCATCACGGCCGCGATCCGCGACGTGCCGGCCAGCCGCCTGCCGGTCGTTTTTATCGGCCGCGAGCCGCGCCTGCTTGGCCAGATCGAACACACCGAGAGCATCGAGCGCATCAAGACGCTTGTTGACCCGATGCTTTTTGCGGCGCGCCTCAGTGCGACATACATCTCGCGCGCAACTCGACAACGGCCGCATCCTCGTCATCGCCCACGGTTGAGCGATAGGCCGACGGTAACCGGGCCGGCCTCCCGCCCCGGCTACGGCGCAAAATCCACAAGCCGGCAATTCCAGGGTCCGTGCCACGGGCCCTTTTTCATTTCCGCGCCGCCTGCCCGGGAAAAGGGAGAGCAGGGCCATGAGCGGGTGAGACCCGGACAGAAAAAGAGAGCGCCGGCCGGGCCTCTCCTCTTCCCCGCTCTCCCGGAGATCCCCCGCATGTTCGACGCCTCCGCGCCCGCGGCTTACGCCGCGGACACCCTTCCGCTGTTCCTGCCCCTGGCGCCGCCCGACAAGGCATCGGGGCTGTTTCATGCCGCCACCGTGCTCGCGCAATTGCTGGGGCAAGGCCGCGCGCTCGACAGCCGCACCCTGCGCTCCGCCATGGAAGCGGCTTTCGGCGGCAGCGACGCGGACGGCGCCTGGGTGTGGAAGGAGGCCTATGAGGCGCTCGAAGCGGCGCAGGTGCTATTTCTGCGCAAATTCGGGGCGGCGATGCGCGCCCGCGCCGGCTCGGCCGCCGCGATGCTCGAGATGCTGGCGCGGCTTGCCGCCCGTCTCGCGATGCAGACCCGCCGTTCGGAGGAATCCGAGCGCCTGCAGCAGTTTTCGACCCCGATCACGCTCGGCCTCGCCGCCGCCGGCCGACATCGTGCTGGAACCTTCGGCCGGCACCGGCCTGCTGGCGATCTTTGCCGAACTCGCGAAAGCGCACTTAGCCCTCAACGAGATCGCCGACATGCGCGCCGGGCTGCTCGGCCGCCTGTTCCGCGATGCCGCCGTCACGCGCCATAACGCCGAGCAGATCCACGACCGCCTCGATCCCACGGTGCGGCCGAGCGTGGTCTTGATGAACCCGCCCTTCTCGGCGTCGCCGAATGTCGAGAAGCACTTCACCGAGGCCGCCTTCCGCCATGTTGCCTCGGCTTTCGCTCGCCTCGCCGAGGGCGGGCGTCTCGTCGCCATCACCGGCCACAATACCGGCCCCGAGGAACCGGGCTGGCGCGAGAGCTTCGCGCGTCTGCAGGAGAAAGGCCGGGTCGTGTTCAGCGCGGCGATTTC
>JBOHMF010000462.1:0-3530 GCA_050730055.1 Allostellaceae bacterium | reverse complement strand
GGGCGGGGTTGCGGTGATCCGGGTTGGCGGTTCGACCGAGATCGAGGTCAAGGAGCGCAAGGACCGCGTCGATGACGCGACCCACGCGACCCGCGCCGCGGTCGAGGAAGGCGTCGTCGCCGGCGGCGGCGTCGCGCTCCTCTATGGCGCCAGGGTGCTCGACAGCCTGACCCCGGCCAACAACGATCAGAAGGTCGGCATCGACATCGTCAAGCGCGCCTTGCAGGCGCCGGTGCGGCAGGTGGTCGAGAATTCCGGCACCGAAGGTTCGATCGTCGTTGGCAAATTGCTGGACCGTAATGACCCGAACTGGGGCTACGACGCGCAGGGTGGCGAGTATCGCGACATGCTGAAGGCCGGCATCATCGACCCGACCAAGGTCGTGCGCCTGGCGTTGCAGAACGCCGCCTCGGTTGCGGGTCTTCTCATCACCACCGAGGCGATGGTCGCCGAGAAACCGGAGAAAAGGGCCGCGGCGGCGGGCGGCCACAACCACGGCATGGATGGCATGGACGACTTCTAGGATCGCCCGGCCGTTCAACAGAAAGACGAGCCCTCTCCCGTCTGTGCGGGAGAGGGTCTTGTGCCTGTGCGAGCCGTATCTGTCCCGATCCGGCGCGCGTTGATCGATCGGGACCTCATGCGGCCCTTGCAACTGTCGGAAATTTTTACACCTGCAGCGCCAAGGATTTGGCGCGCAACTTACTCAAATACAAAGCAATTGTTTCCTGATCGCTGCAAATTCTCGTTGCGCCGGCCTGCGACCTGTCAAACCTGCCGACGCTTCCAGAGCCGGCCGGCTCTCTCTAACCGATTGATTTAAAAAGACTCTGCAAATAGGCGCTCGTTTGGCTGTCGGAATCCTTTACAACTCCGCACGAAGGACGCTCGCCGCTCCTCACAACCTTTTGAAAAGTATCAATTTTTCACCAATGCCGTGCCTGGAATGAAACTTGCTCTCTCTTTGATATGTGTAGCGCGCGCTTTAAATTGAGAGAGAGAAACGATGCAGAACCCCGGAGGAGCGCTTTGTGGTACGGCTCGGCGGTTGGGCGTGCTGGCGGGGCTGGCGATGGGCGCGCTGCTCATCGTCGCGCCGCCGGCGCACGCGCTGCTGATCACACCGACTTTTACCGCCTCGATCACCGGCAACGCCAATGCCGCGGCAATCGAGGGCGCGATCACGACCGCTATCAATACAATCGACGGGCTTTACAGCAATCCGGTCACCATCCCGGTAAGGTTCACCTATTATAATGATGGCAGCACCATCGCATCAACGACAGAGTCATATTATTACCCGTCATACGATACCTATGTGAATCTTCTCAGAGCCGATTCACTTGCCAATCCGGAGAATACGGTGCTCGCCACCGCCATCGCCAACCTCGCCGAGGGGAACGACGCGAACGGAGCCAGGAACATGGCGGTCGTCGGCGCTCAGTTGACGATGCTCGGCATCACTGCCGCTCCGGACGCCACAATCAATCTCAACAGCGTCTGGGGTCCCTACTCCTCCTTTACGACAGCGGTGACGTCGAGCCAGATCGACGCCATCGGTGGCCTCGAGCACGAGCTCGATGAGGTGCTTGGCGGCGGCGGTGGTGGTTCAGGCATGAATCTCTTCTACGATCTTGAGTATGGGCCGACCGATCTCTATCGTTATTCTGCCCCGGGCACGCCGAGCTATACGATGAGCAGCGGCGCATCCTCCTAATCTTTCCGTCGATGGCGGGGTCACCAGCATTGCCCGTTTCAATCAGGATCCCATCGGGGACATGGGCGACTTTTATTCTTCTTGCGGCAACGGTCAGCTGATCCAGAGTGCCTTTCTGTGCTCGGGGCTGGACGAGACCTATACAACCAACTCGCCCGAATTCGCGATGCTGGAAGCGATCGGCTGGGACCCTGTCGAGAGCGGTGATTCGGTTCCCGAGCCCTCCAGCCTGGCGCTGTTCGGCGGCGCGCTGCTCGGGTGCGCAGCGGTCCGTCGCTGGGGCCGGTCATAAGCGACCGCACGCCGCATCGGCGCGAGGGATCTCCGGTCGCCAAAGCACGGCGGCAAGGCGGGCACGGCCACGACATGGACGGTATGGACGATTTCTAGGCATTGCCGCAAAGCCGACGGCAGAAGGCCGGCGTCCCGCGGAGCGCCGGCCCTTTGTCGTTCCCGCGCCCAGGGGCTCGGCGCCTGTGCGGGGGACGATCTAGTCCGCGCCGGGACGCGGGAAGTGTCGAAAATCTTTACAACCTTAGCGCCCACCAAATCGCCAGAAACTTACTTAAATAAAATAATAATTTTTTAAATGCAGAATAATTTTCTTCACCCCGCGCCAGGACGTGTCAAAAATCCCGACGCCTCCGCTCGTCACCGCCTCCTCTTAATCCACTGATAGAAAAACACCCTGAAATCGGGCGCTCGTTCCGGAGATCGGGATTCTTTACACATCGGCGCAGGGCGCCCGAGAGCCGAGATTAAGCTACTGTACTATATCATGTTTTTGAAAGGCCGTTTGGCACGAAAATTGCCCATTCTCCTGTGCGGGGAATCATAAAGTCATAGGAGACGACAATGCCGTATTTGGGAAGAGCGGTTGGGTTTGCCAGCGGGCGTCTGGGTCTGCTGGCGGTAGCGGCGCTAGGGGCGCTGTTTGTCGCCGGCCCGCCGGCGCAGGCGCTGGTCATCACCCCGCCTTTTGACAGTTCGATCACCGGGAACGCCAACGCCGCGGCGATCGAGGGTGCGATCGACAGCGCCATCGGCGCGATCGACTGACTCTACAGCAATTCCGTCACCATCCCGGTGACGTTCACCTACAACCCGGCGGGTGCCGACAACCTGGCATCGAGCCACTCGCTGTTCTACCATCAGACATACAGCAGTTACGTCAGCCTGCTTTAGGCCGATTCGACCGACAATCCGGATAACACGGTCCTCGCCACCGCGCTCGCCAATCTGTCGCATGGCAACGACGCAACCGGAAGCAGTCTCATGTCGATAGCTGCCGCCCAGTTGACGATGCTCACCGGGACCACGTTCACCGGCAGCGCCTCAGTCAACCTCAACAGCAACGTGACGAATTTCTCGTTCACGAGTTCCGTATCGTCCAGCCAATACGACGCCATCGGCAGCTTCGAACACGAGCTCGACGAGATCCTCGGCGGCGCCGGCTCGACCCTGAATGATTGTATTACTAGCGTACAGTTGCAAGTGTCGTTTCAGATGGGCTTGCTGCGCGGCGGCCTGATGGGCGCGTCGCCAGAGCGACCAGGCGATGATGTGAGCGGGCCGGATGCGGCGTTGTCCCAGGCGCACGGCGATGCGGCGGATCAAGAGACCGCGCGTCCACAAGCCGGGGTGGTCCCTGTCATATTCGGCCGCGTCGAGATCGGCCAATTCACAATAGATGCCGTAATGGGCCTACGCCAGGAGTACCTGGCGGGGCGGCTGTCCCTCAGAGTGATGGTGTGATCACGGGGTCCAAACGGGTCGGCCCCAAGCATCATCGAGGGACAGCCATGGATCACCA
>JBOHMF010000461.1:0-3554 GCA_050730055.1 Allostellaceae bacterium | reverse complement strand
CAACCTGACCTTGAGCGAGGACGACAAGAGCGGCATCGTCGACAATGTCAGCTTTACCTTGGCGCTCGATCAGCACGCCGCGATCATCGGCCAAGCTGGCAGCGGCAAGACCGAGTTGGCGATGCTCCTGGCCCGCCTCATCGCACCGAGCGGCGGGCGGATCACGATCGGCGGCGCCGATCTCGCGAGGTTGCCCGATGCGGTCATTGGCCGCCGCGTCGGCTATGTCGGAGCGGCGCCTTATCTGTTTGCCGGGAGCCTCTATGAGAACCTGCGCTTTGGGCTGTCGCATCGCCCGCTGCGCCCGCCTGCCTCCGAGGCGGCGCCGGGCCGGCGCGCCCGGCGGCAGAGCGAGGCCCGCAAATCCGGCAACAGCGAACTCGATATCAACGCCGACTGGGTCGATTACGCGGCGGCCGGGGTCGAGGACCGCGCCGGGCTGCTGCAGCGGATTGTCGAGATCCTGGAGCGGCTCGATCTCGCCGCGGATGTCTACCGGCTCGGGCTGCGCGGCCGGCTCGACCCGGCTGCGAAACCCGCGGCGGCAGAGCGACTCCTCGAGGCGCGCCGGGAACTGGCCCGCCGGCTCGCCGCCGAGGGCATCGGCGATCTGGTCGAGACCTACGACCCCGAGCGCTTCAACTCGAACGCCTCGGTGGCCGAGAACCTGCTGTTTGGAACGCCGCTCGGACCCGCCTTTGATGTCGCCGCGCTGGCCGAGAACGCCTATGTGCTGCGGGTGCTTGACAAGCTTGCGCTGACCGCGGACCTCGTCGAGGCCGGCCGCCAGGTGGCCGAGACGATGATCGAGCTGTTTTCCGACCTGCCGCCCGAGCACGAATTTTTTGAGCAGTACAGCTTTATCGGGGCCGGCGATCTGCCCGGCTTTTCCGAGATCCTCGGCCGCATCGGCCGCAGCGGGACGGCGGGTCTGGCGCGTGCCGACCGCGCCCGGCTCCTGTCGCTGCCGTTCAAGCTGATCCCGGCGCGGCACCGCCTTGATGCGCTCGACGAGGCGATGCAGGCGCGCCTTCTGGAGGCGCGGCGGGCGATCCGCACCGAGTTGCCGCCCGAAGCCCGCCGCCAGATCGAGTTCTTTGACCCCGAGCACTACAACGCAGCGGCCACGGTGCAGGACAACATCCTCTTTGGCAAGATCGCCTACGGCGTCGCCGACGCGGTGAGCCGGGTTCCCGCGGTCCTCGCCGAGGTCATCGATGCGCTGTCCTTGCGGCAGACGATCCTCGAAACCGGCCTCGATCACGATGTCGGTCCGGGCGGCGCGCGCCTGTCGCCGCCGCAGCGGCAAAAGGCGGCAATCGCCCGCGCCCTGTTGAAACGCCCCGACCTTTTGATCCTTAACGAGGCGACCGCAGCCCTCGACGGGCCGGCCCAGGCGGCGGTGGCAAAAGGCATCAGGGACGAACTGGCCGGCCGCGGCCTCCTGTGGGTACTGCACCGGCCGAGCCTGGCGCGGAACTTTGATCGGGTGCTGGTGATGAGCAACGGCCGGCTGGGGGAACAGGGGCGCTTTGCCGAACTTGACGGCAAGGATTCGCTGATGTCTCTCTTGATCGCCGCCGAGTGAAGAAGAATGATTGGGCGGGAGGAACGATGAGTCTCAAACAGGAATTCGAATTGCTGCGGCGGGTGCCCTTTTTCGCCGAGATCGAGCCGGCCAAGCTGAAGCTTCTGGCCTTTATGAGCGAGCGGGTCACCTTTGATCCGGGGAAGCTGTTATGCCGGCAGGGCGATCCGGGCGATGCCGCCTATCTGATCATCGAGGGTGAAGTCGAGATCATCGCCGAAACCCCGACCGGTCCGATGGTTCTGGCCGTGCTCGGGGTCAACGAGATCGTCGGCGAGATGGCGATTTTTCTCGATGTGCCGCGCACCGCCACGGTCAAGGCTCATGACCGTCTCGTCGTTCTGCGCATCTCGAAGGAGCCGTTTTTGCGCATGGTGCGGGAATTCCCGAGCATGGCGGTGTCGATCATGCGGGAACTGGCGCACCGGCTCGACGCCGCCAACAACCAGTTGCGCGTGACCCATGCCGAATTGCGGCGGCTGCGCGAGAATGCCGGCATCGCTGCCTGAGGACCGATGAGCCGGCTCGACAGCTTTATCCGCCGGCTCAAGGCGCAGCGCGCCTGTCTTGACCATGCCGCCCTTCTGGTGCGCGCGCTCGCCGGTGACGTGCTCGAAATGGGCCTCGGCAACGGCCGCACCTACGACCATCTGCGCCAGTTGTTTCCCGACCGCCGGATCTTTGTGTGCGAGCGGTCTCTCGCCGCCCATCCCGCCTCCCTGCCGCCGGCGGAACTGCTGATCCTCGGCGATATGCGCGAGACCCTGCCGGGTCTCGCCGCGCGGCTCAAGGGCCGGGTCGCCCTCGCCCATTTTGATGCCGGGAGCGGCGACGGGGCCGCGAACCGGGTGCAGGCAGCGCTCCTCGGTCCGCTCTTTGCGCCGCTCTTATGCGGGGGCGGTATCCTGGTCAGCGACCCGGCTTTTTCTCTCGACGGGTTCGAACCGATCCCGCTGCCCGATGGCGTCGCCCCCGGGCGCTACCACCTGTACCGCCGCCTCACAGCGCCAGCGTCACCATGACCGGCACATGATCCGAGGGCTGTGGCCAGCCGCGGTTGTCGCGATGGACCCGCGCCTCGACGAGGGCGCCGACGAGTGCTTGTGTCACCCAGACGTGATCAAGGCGGCGACCGCGATCGGCGGCTGACCAATCGCGCGCGCGATAGCTCCACCACGTATAAAGCCGTTCTTCCGGCGGGACAAAGTGGCGCACCGCATCGACAAACCCGCCCGCCTGCTGCAAGGCGCCGAGCCTTTCGACCTCGATCGGGGTGTGGCTGACCACGCCGAGCAACTGTTTGTGCGACCACACGTCGGTTTCGAGCGGGGCGATGTTGAGATCGCCGACCGCGATCATCGGTGGTCCGCCTCGGCGCTCCGCGGCAAACCATGCCGCAAGCTCGTCCAGAAAACGCAGCTTGTGGGCGAATTTCGGATTTGCCTGCGAATCGGGCACATCGCCGCCGGCCGGGATATAGAGATTGTGGAGTTCGATGCCACCCGGAAGACGCACGACGGCATGCCGGCAGTCGCTGCGCTCGCACCACCCCCGCGTGTCCGATGAGAGAAGCGGCACCCGCGAGAGGATGGCGACGCCGTTATAGCCCTTCATCCCATGCACCAGCATATGGGGATACCCCGCCTGGGCGAGCGCCTCGCGCGGGAACAGCGCATCCGGGGTCTTGGTCTCCTGCAAACACAGGATGTCGGGCTGCCATTCGCCGATGAGGCGCAGGAGATTGGCGATCCGCAGGCGGACCGAGTTGATGTTCCAGGTCGCAAGGCGGAGCGGCACGGTTCTTGCACCTGTGTCCAAGGGGTGGCGCTGAGGTGGCGTGCGTGGTCCCGGAATGCATTGGCGCCCGGTCGGGGGGGAGGACCGGGCGCCTGCATGTCAGAAGCGTTTGGGGGAAATCGGACCCGCAGGGGAAACAGGCCCGGTTAAGGAGAGCTGTGTGCTCTCC
>JBOHMF010000460.1:0-3559 GCA_050730055.1 Allostellaceae bacterium | reverse complement strand
CAGGGAGGAACGAAAGGAGTATATTTTCTCCATGCCGAACGCTGCCGAACACCTGATGTCGCTCGACGAATTCCTGGTCTGGGAACGCGAGCAGCCCGCGCGCTACGAATATGCCGGCGGGGTCGCAATGATGATGATGGGCGGCTCCATTGCCCATGCCGCGATTACGATGAATATCGCGTTTGCGTTGCGGCAAGCCTTGCGCGGAACGGGATGCCGGCCGTTTGCCAGCGATGCGAAGGTGATCGCCAACGGGACGGTGCGCTATCCCGATGTCTCGGTGACCTGCCGGCCGATCGACGACCGGGACGACACCGTTCCCGATCCCGTCCTCGTCGTCGAGGTGATCTCGCCCTCGACCGAGCGGGAGGATCGCGGCCGCAAAAAATTCGACTATATTGCCACCCCCTCGATCGTGCATTACGCGATCGTTGAGCAGGAGGCGCGGTGCGTTGATCTTTATACGCGCGCCGGCGAGCACTGGACCGATGAGGTGGTGGAAGGAAACGCCGCGCTGAAATTGACAGCGCTTGGCATCGAGATCCCTCTCGATGCGATTTACGAAGGCACTGCGCTCGACCCCGCCCGGCCGCCGCGCGGGGAAACCGCTCCGCCTTAGCGGAAGAAGCGCGCCGCTGAGGCGGCGCGCTTCTTCCGCGATCAGGCGATGCCGGGAACCGCTTCGGTGAAGGATTCAAGGTTGCCCAGCGTCTCCCGGCCAAAGATCTTTGGGATGCAGGCGCCGATGATGACAACGATAAGCATCGTGCCAAAGAAGATCACCGGCGATCCGGTGTGCGGGGCCACCAGAAAGGGAATGATCACGCCGGAAAAGACGCGCCCGAACCCCTCGCCAAAAAAGTGTCCGCGCCCGCGCAACGCGGTCGGAAACTGCTCGGACAGATAGAGGCGCACGCACGGGAAGCAGGACAGCACGGTAAACCCGGTAATGGCCGCCCCGATCTCCAAGACGAGTGTTTCGGCCGTCCCCATCCGGTGCGCAATCATCATCAGCACCAGGCCGGGTATGGCAAACGCAAACGACGCCGTGATCGTCCACCGCCGTCCCCAGATTTCCATGATGAACCCGTTGAAGAGCTTGCCGGGGATGGTCGCCCCAAACGCGACCGAGGCCAGAACAAAGCTCGTACTGACGGCCAGACCCTGATTGACGAGCGCCTTGGGCAGGAGGATGGCGACCAGATAATAGGCGGTGCCACCGCAAAGGCTAAGGGCGATCCCGACCACGGTCCAGCGCAATTGGCCCGGGCGGGCGATCGAGACGAAGGGGGGAAGCTGTTCGCGCATTGTCGCCAAACTCGGCCCGAGATCGGCGACGGTCATTGGCGCCACGCGGCTGCCGCACCGCTGGATGATTTTGTTGACGGTATCGATCGCTTCCTGCACCCGGCCGCGGCGCAGCAGCCAGCGCGGACTCTCCGGAATGAAGAAGTAGATCAGTACCGGCGCGATGAACAGCGTGATCCCGCCCGGTAATCCGACTAGCCGGTAGCCGATCGGATTTTTGGAAAGGATAAAGGCGACAAAGGGCAACAGTGTAAATGCAGCTGCCAGCATGACCTCGTAGATGGCACCATAGGTGCGCCGATGCTTTGCCGGCATCAACTCGGCGGCGATCGGATAGGGCGCCGAGATCGTAAAGCCCAGCCCGACGCCAGTGATCAGCCGGAAGACGATCAGTTCCGTCTCGGTATGCGCCAGCAGGATCAGCAGCGTGAACAGCGTGCTGACGATCACGCCGATCTGCATGACGGTCACACGGCTGATCCGATCGGAAATCGCGGCCGCGACAAAGCTGAAGATGACGACCATAAAGGTCGGGCCGACGGCGAGCCATTCAATCCCGGCGCTGTTGAGATGGAGAGGATCCTTGGCGAGAACGAGCAGCGACCCGCTGAGTGCCAAGTCGTAGCCTTCGATCAGGCCGACAAACCCCAACACCACAATTATCAGGACGTGATAGGGGTGGAATGGAATGCTATCGAGTTTTTTGCCGAGTATATGGCTGGCAGGTATTGTCGTTGTGCTGACAGAAGCTGCTGTCATGACGTTCTCCTCCGCAATTGTTATTGCTCGGCTGGTCGCGCCAGGTTGATGCCGATAAAACCGACGCACGGATAAGGCTCACCCGGACGCCACTCGACCTTGGCCATCACGCGGCGCGGCTTGGCCCGGCTCTGCGCCCGACGACAGCTGAAGCTGGCGAAGGAGCGACGCACTTCGCGCGGCGGTCGTCCGACAGAACGCTTGAGCCCGAGTTTTTGAAGATGCCTGCGGCCCGAGGCTGATCCGCCCGAGCGGCCGACACCCCGGCGCCGCCGGAGCGAAACCCGCGCAGAGACAGATCACAGGCCGTTGATGGGCGACCCCCATCCGTTTCCTCCCGTGCCAGCGAATCCTGGACGCCATATGCCGCCTGACCGGGCCGATCCGCCGCGACGCGCGGCTCACGGGACCTTGCGGCCTTTCTTATTGCCAGAGACCTTGCCGGGAAACCGACGCAGTGGCAATCCCGGTCGTGCACCCTCCTTGGGTCCCGGTGGCGGCGCGCCGGCTAGTCGCGGCGATCGATCCGCATCGGCAGGTGGTCGCCCGGCCTCAAGGTCAGGCGGCAGACCGGCGTCACGGCGGCGCCGGGCGCGAGCGAAAGCCGCACCCGCTGGGCCAGCGTCGCCAGACACAGGATTGCCTCGGTCAGGCCAAACGCCGCCCCGGCACAGACCCGCGGGCCGGTGCTGAACGGGACATAGAGATGGCGCGGCCGCAGCGCCGCCTGTTCCGGCAGAAAGCGCTCGGGGATAAAATGATCGGGGCAGTCCCAGAACTTGCGATGCCGGTGCAGGAGCCAGGGCACGACCATCACCAGCGCACCCCGCGGCACCGGCCGGTTGCGGATCTTTTCCTCGCGCAGCGCCTCGCGGCCGAGCATCGGCACCGGCGGATAGAGCCGGAGCGTCTCCTCAAAGACGGCGCGGGTGTAGAGGAGGTGCGGGATATCATCGAGGGTCGGCAGCCGGCCGCCGAGCACAGTGTCGAGTTCGCGATGCAGCCGCTCCTCGACCCGTGGCGCCTGCGACAGGAGATACCAGGTCCAGGCCAGCGAACTCGCCGTCGTCTCGTGGCCCGCCATAAAAAGGACCGCAGCCTCGTTGCGCACGGCCCGCGCGTCGAGCCTCGCGCCGGTCTCCTCGTCGCGCGCCTCCAAAAGAAGGCTGATCATCGACGCCTCGCCGTCCGCCGAGCGGGCGCGGCAGCCGGCGATGAGGTCGTCGAGCACGCGATGGATCTCCGCCGCCGCGCGGCCGATCGCCGGCGCGCGCGGGCGCGGCAGCCAGTCCGGCAGACCGAGCAGCGACAGGAGATCGAGCCGGCCGACAAGGCGCTGATAGGTGCTGAACGAGGCGGCGACGCGGTGGGCGTGCCCGGCGCCGAGGCGCCGGCCAAACACCGTGCGGCAGATGATCTCGGCCGTCAGGGTCGCCATCTCGCGCAGCGCGTAGATCGCGCTGCCGGGCGCGAGCCGCGCCCAGCGCTCTGC
>JBOHMF010000459.1:0-3563 GCA_050730055.1 Allostellaceae bacterium | reverse complement strand
TTCTTGGACAGCCGCGCCTCCAGCCACAGCGCGAGAAACGCTTCCTTGATCTTGCGATCGAGCGTGCGCTGATTAGTCAGGAACAGGTTCTTGGCGAGCTGCTGGGTGATGGAGGAGCCGCCCTGCACGACGCCGCCGGCGCGCGCATTGGTCACCAGCGCGCGGAAAATGCCCGGCACGTCGATGCCGAAATGGTCGTAGAAGCGCCGATCCTCGGTGGCGATCACCGCCTTGATCAGATGATCGGGGAACTGGTCGAGCGGCACCGAATCATTGCGCCGGATGCCGCGCACGCCGATCTCGTTGCCGTAGCGGTCGAGGAAGGTCACCGAGAGATCCGACTTCTGCAGCCAGTCGCCGCTGGTGTCGTGGAACGCCGGGATGGCGAGCGCCACCATCAGCACGCCGCCGGCGGTGCCCAGCGTCGCCGCCTCCGAGGCGAATTCGTTCGCCCAGCGCCGCCAGCCGGCGACGTGGAAGCGGTCCATGAACGTTGAGAAGCGCTCCCAGGTCTCGCGCGCGCCGACGGCGCCGCGGAACAGGCCGAAATCGATCCACGAATCGGCGCCGAGCAGCGCGCGCTTGATCTTCGGCTTCCATTCGGCGGGGAACAGGTCGCGCAAGGTGTCGATCTCGTTATGCTGGCGGGCTCCGCCCGCGGGATGCTGGCGGGCGCACTTGCGCCCGGGCGAGGGCTTACGTCCGGGGGGCGAATTTACCCGATCCGCGTCCCGGCGGCCAATGGCGGCGGCGCGGTTAATCCGGCGCAAGGTGAACGGAAATTGCGGGGGAAAAGGGGCCGGTTTCATCTTCTTATCTCTCCCCGCGCTTGTCCGCCGTAGCCCGCAGGGCGAAGGCGGATGCGGGGGGAGGGTTGGGGAGGGGAAGGAGGGTTAGGGAGGGGGAAAAGGGGCGTAAAGACATTGAGCCATTTAACCAGCCCATGTAACCCTAGGTGGCGGAGAAGACATGGCCTTTACCGACAATCCGATCATTAATTCGCCGTTCGAACGGCCCAAACAGCACTTCGAGCTGGATGGTGACGGCCAGCCGACCGGCAAGAAGCTGCCGGAGCGGCGCAAAAGCATCTATGTCGTTCCGGTTCCCGCCGCTCGCCGTCGGGGCGCGCAGCAGGGCCAGCTGGCGCTGGAGGACAAAGTCACCACCAACGTCCTCGTCAATAAAATCCGGCAAGAGGTCGACAAGTGGCGCGTCCTACCGCCGGGCAAATGGGGTGTGACGCCCGAAACACAGCGCTTATTGCTGCATTGGCAAGACCCCGATCGCGAACGAAGGTTGTTCTTTTGCCAACGCGAGGCGGTCGAGACACTGATCTGGCTCACTGAGGTCGCGCCAAAAGAATTTCGAACGGAAATCGAAACCGCTAACGCCGAAGCGAATCCCGGTCTTTATCGTCTCGCTTGCAAGATGGCGACGGGAGCCGGCAAGACCACTGTCATGGCAATGATCATCGCTTGGCACGCGGTCAACCGCGCGCGCCGGCCGGGCTCAAGACACTTTTCCGATGCATTTCTGATTGTCACGCCCGGCATCACCATCAAGGACCGCCTGCGCGTGCTCAAGCCGCAGGACCCTTTGAACATTTATCAGCAACTCGATCTTGTGCCGCCCGATATGATGGACGCGGTGCTCAAGGCGCGGATCGTCATAATCAATTATCACGCATTCATGCTGAAGGAAAAAGAGCAGGTCTCCAAGCTCAACCGGCAAATCCTCGGTGGGCGCGAAGGCGAAAAGAGATTTACCGAAACCGTCGGCGAGATGGTGGCGCGCGTAGGCGGCACCGACCTGCTGGGGCGCAAGAACATTATCGTGCTCAACGACGAGGCGCATCATTGCTATCGGCATAAAGTCGGCGACGAGGAAGACGCCACGCCGATGACGGCGGAGGAGCGGGCCGAAGCCGAGAACAACGAGAAGGCGGCGCGCGTCTGGATCAGCGGGCTTGAGGAGTTCGCCGGCCACATCGGCCTCGAAGCCGTCTATGACCTGTCCGCCACGCCGTTCTTTCTGCGCGGCTCCGGCTACGACGAGGGCGAGTTGTTTCCCTGGGTCGTATCCGACTTCGGACTGCTCGACGCCATCGAAAGCGGCATCGTTAAGGTACCGCGCCTGCCGGTGCTTGACGACGCCATCCAAGGCGATCTGCCGAAATTCCGCGACATCTACAACGTCATCCGCAAGGAAAATCCACGCGCGTTTCCGATGCGGGGACGACGTACCGGTGGCGCAGCGACCGATCCCAGCCAACTACCGCATCATTTGCTCGAAGCGGCCATCGAGGCGCTCTACAAGCATTACGCGGATATGTTCGCCAAGTGGGACAAGGTGCCGGAGCTTGGGCGCCCTCCAGTCTTCATCGTCGTATGCAACAACACCTCGACGTCGAAGCTCGTCTACGATTGGATTTCCGGTTACGACAAGACCGAAGGCGAGGGCGATAATGCCAAAACCCGGACCGTCCCCGGAAAGCTGCCGCTGTTCTCCAATGTCGATGAGGACGGCCGGTGGCGTCGGCGTTTCCGTACCTTCCTGATCGACTCGTCGCAACTCGACTCGGGCGAGGCGCTGTCGGACGATTTCCGCAAGGTGGCGGCGCGCGAAATCGACGAATTCAAGAAGGAAAAGCAGGCGCGCGGTGAATCCATCGACGATATCACCGACGCCGATATCTTGCGCGAGGTGATGAACACTGTCGGCCGGCCCGGGCGGCTCGGCGCCGATATCCGCTGCGTCGTCTCGGTGTCGATGCTGACCGAAGGCTGGGACGCCAACACCGTCACCCACATCATGGGCGTGCGCGCCTTCGGCACGCAGCTGCTGTGCGAGCAGGTGGTGGGGCGCGGCCTGCGGCGCGTGTCCTACGAGGTCGACCCCAAGACGGGCTTCTTCCCGGTGGAGTACGCCGAAGTGCTCGGTGTGCCGTTCTCGTTCGCGCAGAGCGGTGGCGGGGCGATCCGCCGCCGCCGCGCGTCACCCGCGTCAGGGGCTGGAAGAGCGCCGCAAGGAGCGTGAAATCCGTTTTCCCAACGTGGAAGGCTACCGCGTCGAGTTTCCGCGCCAGCCGCTCAGGCCGGTATTCACGGACGATAGCAAAATGGAGCTGACGCCGGACGACGTGCCGAACGTGACGGAAGCAGAGCCCTTGATCGGCGAGGGCATCACCTTCGATCTGCGCCAGGATGCCGAAAAACTTCGGCTCAAATCGGTCGCCTTCGATGTGGCCGGACTGCTGCTGCGCGAGAAGTTCCCCGACCAGGTCTGGCGTTATCCGGAGCTGGTTCGGATCACCGAGCAATGGTTCGAGCAATGCCTGACGACGCTCGGCAAGACCCCGAAGCAATATCTGAAATGGCGGCCTCTGGCACAGCGAGCGGTCGACCGCATTTTTACCGCGCTGGTCGGCTCGCTCACCTGTCCGGCCGATGGAACGCGCGGGCGCCTGTTGCCGATCGTCAATCCGCTCAACCCGGAAGGCTCGATCCGGCACGTCGATTTTACGACTTCGAAGCAGACGCTGATCCCGACCACGCTCTCGCACG
>JBOHMF010000458.1:0-3569 GCA_050730055.1 Allostellaceae bacterium | reverse complement strand
GGCCAGCGCCGTCGCGGGGCGCACGCCGATGCCGACAACAACGAGATCGGCGCCGAGGCTCTCGCCGCTCGCCAGACGAACCTCCTTGTCCGCGATCGCCGCGACGGTCGTGCCGAGATGAAAGACGACACCGTTCTCCTCGTGCAGGCGGCGCACAAAGCCGCCAATCTCGGCGCCAAAGGTGCGCTCCATCGGTACGCTCTCGGGCGCCGCGACATGCACCTCAAGCCCGCGCCGGCGCAGGGAGGCCGCGACTTCGAGACCGATAAAGCTGGCGCCGACGACAACGGCGCGCTGCGCTCCCGCCGCGGCGGCGATCAGCGCCCGGCTGTCGGCGAGAGTGCGCAGATAGTGGACGTGCGGTCTGTCGGCCCCCGGCACCGGGAGGCGCACCGGCTCCGCCCCGGTCGCGAGCAGCAAGGTACCGTACCCATGGCGGCTGCCGTCGGCGCAACGGACCTCGCACCCTTCGGGGTCGATCGCCGCGACCCGCGCGCCGAGATGAAGCCCGATGTCATTGTCCTTATAGAACTCCGGCGGGTGCAACGGGAGCCACTCCTCGGGCGCGGTGCCGGCGAGATAGTCCTTGGACAGGTTGGGCCGGTCGCAGGGCGCCGCGCTGTCGGCGCTCAGGATGGTGACGGGTCCGGCATAGCCTTCCCGACGCAAGGTCTCGGCCGACACGGTTCCGGCGGCGCCGCCGCCAATGATGAGGATCGAAGCGGGCAGATCGGACCTGGTGAGCCGCGCCGGCGCGGGCTGCTCGATGCGTTCGCGGACAAAGACCCGCTCGCCGCTCTCTTCGACGCGCCAGCAGGAAACCGGCGCGAGTGCGGGCGGGCGATCGGCCGCGCCGGTGCGCAGATTGAAGCAGGCGTGATGCCAGGGGCAGCGAACCGTCCCTCCGGCAATGATCCCCTCGGCGAGCGGTCCGCCGTAATGCGTGCAGGTCGCGCCGACCGCAAAAAGCTCCCCGCCGTGGCGCACCAGCAGCGCGGGTTCCTCACCGATATGGCCGAGCACGATGCTGCCCTCGGCCACGGCGGCGGCCGCGATCCCCTGCGCCAGGTCGGGACCCGAAACCGGGTTGTCTGAACTGCTCATCGGCTCCTCCTTGCGCGAGGGTTTGTCCGCTGACCGGATCAAGCCCCGCTCGCGCGTTCCATCGGTTTCCGCCGATTCCAACGCTCCGCTCACCCCACTGTGCCGGACAAAATCTGCCGCGGGGCAAAAAACTGACCTGCGGAAAGCTGACAATCCATGATCTCACGCAATGTCCGGGCGCAACAAAGAACCCCTGTGTTCGAATGAGACCGCAAGAAACGGGAAGTCGGGTCAGGCGGCGACCGCTAGCCTGTAGCGCCATCCCCGGACAACCAAAGGAACTCGATGAGGCACGGGCTGCGGCGGCACGACCGCGCGGCGGAGGGCGGTTCAACCCTGCGCGGGCCGAACGTTGCGGCCGCGGACAGTGCACAGGCGTGGCTGATCGTCGGATCGGCGTTTGTCGCCAGCTTTGTCGCCTTTGGCGTCATCTACAGCTTTGGCGTGTTTCTGCGGCCGATTGCGACCGCGTTTCATGCCGATGCCGCGGCGGGGTCGGCGTTCTTTTCAGGCACCGCGGTCGTTTATTATGGGCTGGGCGCTTTTGCCGGCCGTCTCGCCGACCGCGTCGGACCTCGGCTCGTCGTCGCGGCCGGCGCAGTCATTCTCGGGCTTGGCCTCTGCCTGACCGCGGCCGCATATCACCTGTGGCTTGCCTATCTGACTTACGGTCTTGGGGTCGGCATCGGCGGCGCCTGCTGCTATGTGCCGACCCTGTCGCTTGTCGGCGGCTGGTTTGTGCGGCACCGCAACACCGCGCTCGGGATCGCCGCCGCCGGCACCGGCGGCGGCACGATGGCGGTGCCGCCGCTCGCCGCCCTCCTGATCCAGCATTATGGCTGGCGCATGACCGAGGTCATTCTCGGTCTTGCCGCCACGGTTCTGCTGCTCGGCTGCGCCGCGGCCGCGCGACCTTCCCCGCTCGCACAAACGCCCAAAAAGAGCGGGCGGCCGGCGCGAATGCTGTTCCGCTCGCGCGAATTCATCCTGCTGTACGTGTCGTGGGTTCTGGCGACAACCGCGCTGTTTGTGCCGTTTGTGTTCCTGCCGGGGTTTGCCCGCGACCACGGCGCCAGTGCCGTTGCGGCGGCCGGTCTCCTTTCGCTGGTCGGCGGAGCGAGCATCCTCGGCCGCGTTGTTCTGGGGCCGCTCGGCGGCCGGCTCGGTGTCGTGCCGCTGTTCAAACTGACCGTCCTGATGATGGCGCTGAGCTATGCGCTCTGGTTCTTCGCCTTCTCCTATGCCGGGCTGGCGGTGTTTGCGGCGCTCCTCGGGGTCGCTTATGGCGGCCGCATCGCGGCCGTACCGGCCGTGCTGATCGAATATTTCGGGGTCGAGGCTCTGGCCACGACACTTGGCGTGTTCTTTACCGCCACGGGTCTTGCGGCGCTGATCGGGCCGCCGCTTGCCGGCCTCGCGGCGGAACTCGGCGGGGCTCATCGCGGTGCCATCCTGTTTGCCCTGGCGGCGGGTTTTCTCGGTTTTGTCGTGATCGCTCCGCTGCGCGCAGGCGTGTTATCGCTCGACCAGGATCGGCACCGGCAAAATTGATCCACCTCAATGAGGCTCCGGCCGGCGGCGGATGGCACGATAACGTCCGGCCCTGCCGGCGTCGCAGGTCCGAGCAGCAATTCGGGCCGGCGCGTTTCATGGAGCGGCCGGCTGCCGATCGGCAAAAAACCGACAACAGGATTGACCTGGATCATGGCGGCTTGCGTGCGATGCTGCGATACTGCCGGGAAGGGAAGGAAGACAGGCGAAAAGGCCGTGACAGAGGTGGCGCCCCACAAAGGGCAAACGGGGTTCCGGCAATGACCGACCCAGCGGCGGAGAAAAGCGGTCCCGACGCCGATGCGACAGCCGCGCAAAGCACCGAGGGTCGGGCCTTTGCTCTCGCCCGGCCGTTGCCGGCGATGCTCCTTGCCCATCGCTGCACGGCGGCCGACCTGCCTTTCACACTGTGCAGCGAACTCGAAGAGGCGCCCGGCCTGATCGGCCAGGAGCGCGCGGCCGAGGCGATCGCGCTGGCGGTGCGGATGCGCGGCAAGGGCTACAACGTCTATGCGCTGGGGCCGAGCGGCACCGGCCGGCACAGCCTCATCGGGGCGCTGCTGCGCAAGCGGGCGGAGAGCGAGCCGACCCCACCCGACTGGTGCTATGTCAACAATTTTGCCGACCCGCAAAAACCGCGGCGGCTGCGCCTGCCGGCCGGTCGCGGCGCCGGCCTCGCGGCCGCCATGAAACGCCTTGTCGAGGAACTGCGCGCCACCCTGCCGGCGGCGTTTGAGCGCGAGGAGTACCGGGCACGCCGCGAAGTCATCGAACAGGAATTCAAGGAACGGCACGAGGGGGCTTTCGGCGCCTTGCAGGCGCGCGCCGACAAGAGCGGCATCGCCCTGCTGCGCACCCCGATGGGGCTGGCGCTCGCGCCCAAACGCAACGGCAATGTCTTGTCGCCGGAGCAG
>JBOHMF010000457.1:0-3585 GCA_050730055.1 Allostellaceae bacterium | reverse complement strand
CTCTCCCGCACTGCGGGAGAGGGTTAGCGCGTCATGGCCTTTCCGCCCGGTTTTCTCGACGAGCTGAGGAGCCGCATCTCGCTCGCCGCGCTTGTCGGCCGGCGCGTCAAGCTGACGCGGCGCGGGCGCGAATATGCGGGGCTGTGCCCGTTTCACCGCGAGAAGACGCCGTCGTTTTATGTCGTCGAAGACAAGGCGTTCTTTCACTGCTTTGGTTGCGGCGCGCATGGCGATGCGATCGGCTTTGTCATGCGCGCCGACAATCTCGATTTTCTCGAAGCGGTCGAGAAGCTGGCGCATGAGGCCGGTCTCGCGGTGCCGCAGGCAAGCCGCGAGGAGCGCCAGGAGGCGCAGCAGCAAAAGACCCTTTTGGAAGCGGTTGCGGCGGCCGGCGCCTTTTATGAGGCGCAGTTATGGGGGTCCGCCGGACGGTCGGCGCGCGACTACCTGCAAGAGCGCGGTCTCGACGCCGACACGATCCGCCGCTTCCGCCTCGGCTGGGCGCCGGGTCTGCGCGCGGGCGGCGACGGCCGGACGCTCGCCCGCGCGCTCGCCGGCGCTTGTCCCGAAGCTCTCCTCTCGGCGGCCGGGCTGGTGCGGCGCCGGGAGGACGGCAGTCTCGTCGATTATTTCCGCGATCGTGTGATCTTTCCGATCGGCGACCGTGCCGGGCGGACCATCGCCTTTGGCGGGCGGGTTCTGGGCGAGGGTCAGCCGAAATATCTGAACTCGCCCGACAGCCCGCTCTTTTTGAAGGGCCGCGTGCTCTACGGCTGGGCGGCGGCGCGCGCGGCGCTCGCCCGCGATCCCGCGGCGCGCGCGATCGTCACCGAGGGGTATATGGACGTGATCGCGCTTCACCGCGCCGGGTTTGCCGGCGCAGTGGCGCCCCTCGGCACCGCGCTCAGCGAGGCGCAACTTGCCGAGTTGTGGCGCCTCGCACCCGAGCCGGTCCTGTGCTTTGACGGCGATGCGGCCGGACAGCGCGCCGCCTTGCGGGCTCTCACGCGCGCCCTGCCACTGTTGCGGCCGGGATATAGCCTGCGCTTTGCAACCCTGCCGTCGGACGAAGACCCCGATTCATTGGTCCGAAATGGCGGGCAGACGGCATTCGAAGAGGTGCTGTCTGCGGCTCGCCCGATGGTCGATACGCTCTGGGAAGCCGAGCTCGCGGCGAAACCGCACGATACGCCTGAAAGACTGGCCGAACTGTGGCATCGCCTGATGGCACACGTCGCACAGATCCCTGATCGAAAGCTCCAGTCCGAATACCGGAATGTCTTCTATCGTCGGTTCGACCCGCGCCCCGCAGCAGGCGGGCGCAGGGGCAAGTCTAGCGGAGCCTGCGCAACGGTCGGGGACGGATCCCCGCCACCGCACCCGTATCCGCCTTCACCCGGCCGGGTGCAGCGCGAGATCCTGTTTCGCCTGCTGCTGCACTGCCCCGATCTGGTCGAAGAGGTCGCCGAGGAGCTGGCCGCTCTGGCCCTGCCCGAGCCGGAACTCGTGGCGTTGCGCCGGGCAATTTTGGCGACCGCTGCCGCGCATCCGGGGCTTGACGCCCGCGCGTTCCGGCAACACCTTCTCTCCCACGGGTTTGCGGCGATTGTCGAGCCCTTGCTGCTGTCCTCGGTCGATGCGAGGTTTCTGGTCCGAACGGTCGATCCAATCTCCGTCCGCAAGGAATGGACCCACGTGATCAGCATGCTAACAGCGGGCGACCAAAGCGGGTTCAGCGGCGCCGCTCAAGAACTGGGGAGCGATCTCTCGGAACAGACCTGGGAGCGCTTTCGGGCAGAACTGGAACGGGTCCAGGAGGAACAGCGGGTCCGCGACGAGGACCCCCCCGCGCCGGCAGACCCGGGATGAGGGCGGGCCCCTTGCCCGCAAGATTGGCAGACTGGTGATTGGCAGACTTGAGTAGGGATGGTGGAATGGCGAGCAAAGCGGCGAACACGGCTGACGCGACGGAAACCCGCGAAGAGGCGGCGGAGGCGCCGCTGCTCGATGCAATTGCCGCCGCCATCAAGAAGATGGTGGTGCGCGGCAAGGAGCGCGGCTACGTCACCTATGACGAGCTGAACGCCGCCCTGCCCCCCGAGCAGGTGTCCTCGGAACAGATCGAGGACACGATGACGATGCTCTCCGAACTCGGCGTCAACGTCATCGAGAGCGAGGAAAGCGACGAACCCGGCGCCGCCGAGGCCGAGACCGAGGACGGCGAGAGCGAGGTCCGCGGCAATGTCGATGACGACATCGGCCGCACCGACGACCCCGTGCGCATGTATCTGCGCGAGATGGGGTCGGTCGAGCTCCTGTCGCGCGAGGGCGAGATCGCCATCGCCAAGCGGATCGAGGCCGGCCGCGAGATGATGATCGGCGGCATCTGCGAAAACCCGCTGACCGTGCGCGCGCTCGTCGCTTGGCGCGAGGCGCTCACCGAAGGCAAGATGCTGCTGCGCGATATCATCGATCTCGATGCGACCTATGCCGGCGGCGGGTTTGAGGTGGCGGCCGTCGAGCCGGTGGTGGTCGTGGTCGCAGCGGTGCCCGAACAGGCGACGGAGACCGGCGCGGACCCGGTCGGCGAATTCGCCGAGGAGATCACCGAGACCGCCGAGATCGAGGACGGCGAGGGCGAGGACAACGCGATCTCGCTGGCGGCGATGGAAGCGCAGCTGAAGCCGGGCCTCTTCGCCCTCTTTGACGCGATCGCCGAGACCCACAAAAAGCTCTACAAGATCGAGGACCAGCGCATCACCGCCTGCCACAAGGGCGAGGGGCTGCCGCGCCAGACCGAGCGGCGCTATGAAAAGCTGAAGGTGGAGGTGATCGACAAGGTCAAGCGGGTGCGTCTCAACAACACCCGCATCGAGCACCTCGTCGAGCAGCTTTATGACCTGAACCGCCGCCTGCTGACCGAGGAGGGCCGCCTCTTGCGGCTGGCCGAGAGCGCCGGCATCCGGCGGCCGGACTTCCTCGCGCAATATCTCGGCAACGAGACCGCGGTTGCCTGGCTGGAGCGGATCGCCGTTCTGCCGGGGCGCGGCTGGTCCCCCTTTGTCGCCAGATACGCGCAGGATATCGCCCGCATCCGCGCTGCGATTGCAGGGATCGCGGCCGAAGCAAAGCTGCCGATCCCCGAGTTCCGCCGCGCCGTGCAGACCGTGCAGCGTGGCGAACGCGAGTCCAATCGGGCCAAAAAAGAGATGGTCGAGGCCAACCTGCGCCTCGTCATCTCGATCGCCAAGAAATACACCAACCGCGGCCTGCAATTTCTCGACCTGATCCAGGAAGGCAACATCGGGCTGATGAAGGCGGTCGACAAGTTCGAATACCGCCGCGGCTACAAGTTCTCGACCTACGCGACGTGGTGGATCCGTCAGGCGATCACCCGTTCGATCGCCGACCAGGCGCGCACGATCCGCATCCCGGTCCACATGATCGAGACGATCAACAAGCTGGTGCGCACCTCGCGCCAGATGCTGCACGAGATCGGCCGCGAGCCGACCCCCGATTAACTCGCCGAAAATCTGGCGATGCCGCTCTAAAAAGTTCGCATGTTCTTGAAGATCGCCATGGAGC
>JBOHMF010000456.1:0-3587 GCA_050730055.1 Allostellaceae bacterium | reverse complement strand
TCGTCGATGCGCAGAACGACGCTCTCGCTGACATAGAGTTGGTAATGGACGCCGTCCTGGCTGACATAGCCGGCACTCAGGTCCTGACCCAGGACGAGGACGCCGACGCGCGTATCGACAACCACCCCGCCCTCGATGTCGGCCTTGAAGATGCCGGCCTCGCACAGCCGGCGCAGATGTTCGAGCTGAAAGACATCACTGCCGGGATAAAGGCGGAACAGGGTGTTATAGAGCGGCGGCGCCAGCGCCAGCGCGTAGGGGCCGCGAAAGCCCGCCCCGTCGAGCCGCGTCACCGCCTGAATGGTGTCATCGAGCGCGCTCTTCACTTCCGACCAATTGCCGCCGGTCACCGGATCGCAGCCCGCGACCGTCAACAGGCCGGCGACGCCAAAATCGGTCTGGCCGCGATAGATCAGTTCCTCCTCGCGGTCGGCGACCGCTTCGGCGGCGTCCTGAACCGGCGACAGGTCGAGCGGCAGACCCCGTTCGAGATAGGCGGCGACGCGGCGGATGCTGAGCGAAAAACTCCTGCGCAGCATCGGCACCGGGATGGTGTGCCCCATCACCGCGCCGGCCTCCTTGGGGCCGGGCTGGCGGCAATAGTCGTCGTGGCCGACCTCGATCGCGGTCAGCCCGACCCCGAACGGGCCTTCGAGATCGAGAAAGCGGCGGCCGGTCAGGCGTTCGCGCGCGGCCTTGACGGCAGCCTCGTCGATCGCCCGCCACAGCGCCTCGGAAAACGGCGCCGACTGGCGGTTCAGGTAATCCATCGCCTATTCCCCTTTGAGCCGACCGACGGTAAAGCCGCGATCGGCACCGCTCGCGGGGCCGCCGCGCGCGGCCGGGGCGACGGGAGCACCGGCACCGCCGTGCTCGGCCGCAACCTCCACCGCGGTGATCGGCCCCTCGCTGTAGAGATAGGTGTCGAAGTCGCGCGAAAAGTCCTCATCGTTGCGGCGCAGCCATTCAAGGATCATCGAGGCGTGCTCGATCTCCTCGCGCATATTGTGCAGCAGCACCGCTTTCAGCGCCTCATCCTCGGTGTCATCGGCGCGCTGGCGATACCAGTCGACGGCGTCGAGCTCCTCCTTCAGCGAGGTGATCGCGTAATGCAGAAGGCGGCCCTTCTGCGACAGGGTCTCGCGGGGGACGTGAAGGCTTTCGCTCGACATCGGGACCCTGCCTCTGCTGATGGTGAGGGGCTGTGCGCCCCCCGCAAACGCTGCGGCGGCGCGGACGGCGCCATTGTGGCGAAGCCCGCTGCCGCGGGAAATGGAAATTTGTCGCAACCCGCTGACGGAAAGGAGCCCCATGAACGGTCGAAGGAGCTACAGGCTGCGGCTCGAAGGCGCCAAATACGGGGTCAGCTTTGGCACCGCGCTGGCGATCGCGATCTCCTACACCACCAATCACTCGATCCTGTGGGCGATCATCGACGGCATCCTATCCTGGGTGTACGTGGTGTTTTTTGCGTTGTTCCAGGCCTGAGGCGGTGCGGGATTGCGCGGCAGCCGGGCGGGTGGGACACTTCGCCCCGCACCCGCGCCGAGCCGGAGGACACCGCCCATGACCGACACCCCCAACGCCGCCCAGCAGCAATATTGGAACACCGTCGTCGGCCCGCGCTGGGTCGGCTTTGGCGGCGCGATCGAGAGCCGCGTCGTCGCGGTCAACGATCTCCTCCTGGCGCGCGCGGCGCCGAGGCCCGGTGAGAATGTGCTGGAGGTCGGCTGCGGCACCGGCGCCACGACGGTGCCGCTGGCCGAGGCGGTCGGCGGGGAAGGCCATGTCCTCGGCGTCGATATCGCCGAGCCGATGCTCGCGCAGGCCCGCAAGCGGGTGGCCGAGAGCGGAGTGAAGAACGTCTCGCTGGTGCTCGCCGACGCTCAGGCACATCGTTTTGACCCTGCGAGCGTCGATCTGATCACCTCGCGCTTTGGCGTCATGTTTTTTGCCGACCCGCGCGCCGCTTTTGCGAACATCGGCACCGCGGCGCGCCCGGGCGGGCGGCTTGTCTTTGCCTGCTGGGCGCCGATGGCCGAGAACCAGCAATGGCTGATCGCCTATCAGATCGGGGTGCGCCGGCTCGGGTCGCCCGCTCCGCAGGACCCGCGCGCGCCGGGGCCGTTCGCCTATGGCGATCCCGATTACGTCAGGGGTTTTCTCGCCGCTGCTGGCTTTGCCGGGATCGAGATCGCGCGCGAGCGCTTCACCATCCTCGGCGCCAGCCCGGAAACCGAGGCCGAGCACGCCCTGGTCATGGGTCCCTCGGGCCGGCTGATCGAGGAGAAGAAACCCGATCCGGCGACCCGCGCGGCGCTCCAGCGCGAGATCACCGAGGCGCTCGCCGGCCACGTGATAAACGGTATGGTGCGCCTGCCGGCGACGGTCTTTCTCGTCTCTGCCCGCCGCCCGTCCTAGCCGCGCAGCGCCGCCGCGGCGGCCGGCAACAGACGCAGGAGGCGCTGCGCCCAAAGCTGCTGCCCCGCGGGCATCGCGATCAGGTCCTGGCGGATCTCGATCTCGACATGCGGAAGACCGCGCCCTTCGCCGTGCACCGGAACGGTATAATCGGTCAGATCGCTGACCCGATAGGGCTCGTTGTCGCCGACGACAAGATCGCCCTCGGCGCGCAACAAAGCGAGCAGCGCATGGGCGAGACGCGCGTCACGGTTGTAGAGGACGCCGACCTGCCACGGCCGCGCCACGCCCTTGTAGACCGGAGTGAAGCTGTGCAGGGCGACCAGAACGGTGCGCCGCCCCGCGGCGGCGCGCCGGTCGAGGAGCGCCGCGATCCGCGCGTGATAGGGACGAAAGACCGCAGCGAGCCGCGCCGCTCGGGCCGCGGTGTCGAGATCAAGATTGCCCGGGATCTCGGTCGTCTCGCTGACCTCGGGGATCGAACTCTGCACCGCGGGGTCGCGATTGCAATCGATCACGAGACGCGAATAGCTCTGCAGGACGAGCGCCGCATCGAGGAGTGGCGCCAGCGCGCGCCCGACCCCGGCGATGCCGATGTCCCAGGCGATGTGGCGGCGGAGGTCGGCTTCCGACAAGCCAAGTGCGCCGAGCCGGCGCGGGATGCGGTTGCCGGCATGATCACTGACAAGAAGAAAGGGCGACGACCCTTCCATATGGATGAGCTCCGCCGGCGCGGGTTCGTCGGGATCGAGCAGCGCCCCATCAGTCATGATGCCCCCTCGCTGTTGTCGCCTGACCGGCACGCCGCATAGCGGGAGATCGCGGGCTTGTCCACCACGAGAGAGGCCCTGCGACGGCGGCACGGGCGCGCTTTCGCACTACAAAAAACTGTACGGATCAATATCGACCTGGATGCGGGTCGAACCGGAAACGCGCACGCGCGCGAGCCATTCGTGCAGGATCGCCTGCACCGCGACACCGCGCTCGGTCTTCACCAGAAAGCGGCGGCGGTGGCGGCCGCGCAGGATGGCGAGCGGCGCCGGGGCCGGCCCGAGAATGCTCAGCCCCGGCGCCTGCGGCGCGGTGCGGGCGAGTGCGCGGGCAGCAAGATCGGCCGCCTCGGCATCGTCGGCGCTGACAATCAGCGCCGCCAAGCGCCCAAACGG
>JBOHMF010000455.1:0-3589 GCA_050730055.1 Allostellaceae bacterium | reverse complement strand
CTACCTTGCCAGCACCGACTGGAGCAACGTGCCGCTCGGGCGCAAGCGCCGGGCGGTGGAGTTGCTGCTGGGAGCGGAGGCGGAGGCGTGAGGCCGGGATACTGCCGCATCCGGCGCGGGCTGCTGGACCATCTGGCGGCGATGGGGCCGTACCAGGCGACCGCGTACCTGTGGCTGCACATGCGCGCGCGGGCGGTGGGCCCCAAGGCGGGCGAGGTCGAGGCCGCGACGCGCGAGCTGGCGACGGGTTGCGGGATGTCGCAGTCGCAGGCGGCGCGGGCGCTGCGGGCACTGCAGCCGCGGTATCTGGCGGCGCTGGGGGACGGGCGCTTCCGCATCGAGCGCTGGGATGGGCCGGGTGGCGAGCCTGGCGCGGGCCGGGCGCTGGCGAGTCCACCAGACTCAGGGCCGGGCGCGCCGGCGCGGGAAGCGAGTCTACCAGACTCGGAGCGAGTCTACCAGACTCGGAGCGAGTCTACCAGACTCAGTTTGAGTCTACCAGACTCGGCTCATAAGGAGAGAGAAGGAAGAAGGAAGAAGGAAGAAGAACTACCCTTCGCCGCCGCCGCTGTCGCGGCGCTGGCGGGGGAGAGAATTTCCCCCACGCTCGCCATCGCAGCCGCAGCGACCGCTGGCCAGTCGAGCCATGCCGCCGCGGCGCCGCCGCCCCGCCATGAGCAGCACACGGGCCGGGCCGCCGCAGCGAGACGCGCGGGTGATGGGACGGTGACCAGGCCGGCCGACGCGCGGCATGGGCCGGTGCGGGCGGCGATCCTCGCGGCCTACGCGCGCGCGAACGGCACGGCATGTCCGTGGGACGGGCGGGCGGCGCGTCGGCTGGCGGAGGCGCTGGCGGCCGCGCCGACCTGGAGCGTGGCCGACTGGGAGGCGTGCGTGCGGCACCGCTTCGCGAGCGACGACCGGCCGCGGTCGGAGGCGCCGGCGCAATTCGCGGGCTCGCTCGCCGACTATCGCTCGGGGCCGCTCGATCGGTACCGGCGCGTGACCGAGCCGGCGGCCGCGGCGACCGCCACGACGGCACGCGCAGAGGGGACGGCCGAGGAGCGCGCCGCCACCGAGCGGCGCTTCGCCGATGCCGAACTGCGGCGCACGTGGGCGCTGACGCCATGGCCGGCGGGGTGGCACGCGACGCCGCGCGCGCGCGAGGCCGCGGAGCGCGCGATGGCTGCAGCCAGGCGCATGCTGCCGCCGCGGCTGTGGCGCTCGCTCGACCTGGTTGGCGCAGCGGAGGCGGCAGCGGACGAGCGGCTGACGCTGCGTTGGTGGGGCAGGCCGGCGCCCCAAGCGCGGGCGGCGGTGATTGCGGCCGCGGTCGCGGCCGGCTGGGAGGCTGCTGATTTGGTGGCGACGGCGGCGGCTCCGGGGGGGGACGTGACGTGGCGGTGACCACCAGCGGCGAGACGGAGACTCTCACCGGCGCGGTGACGACGATGGGGCCGCGGCGATTGGCGGTGTTGATCCATTTGGCGCGGGGACACACCGAGAAGGAGACGGCCAGCGCCATGGAGGCCGAGCTCAACACGGTGAAGGCCCACCGGAAAAAACTCTACCTCTCGCTGGGCCTCGAAGGGCAGAGGCAGGTGCAGGCGCGGCTGCTACGCGCGCTGGTGGGCGAGACCAGCGACGCCGACATTTTGCGGGCGCTGGGCGTGCGCGTCGCCGGGCGGTCGCGCGCCGGCAACTGAAAGCGCATCTGACCGTCGCATGGGCGAGGGTCTGACCGCCGCCGTGCTGGTCACCCTGACCTGGGCGGGAGGCCCGGCGGCGGAAACTCGTCGGTCAGACTTCCCACCACTCCTCGCCGAGCTGCTCGGCGAGCGAGACGCGCGGTGCGACCTCGATCCAATCGTCACCGGCGGCCTGCCTCAGCCTCGTGATCTGCCGAGTGCGGCCCGACAAATCGGTTACCTCCATGCACAATGCGAGCAAATCGCGGCTGTCACAGGCCGTGGCTGGGTCTATCTGCACCCCCGCGCACCACTCGCGCCAGGCGACGGGTGTCCAGTCCGGCTGCCGAGCGCGAACCGTGGCGACCGTCTCGAGGTAGAGAGCCCAAGGGCGCCGGTCGCCTCCAGAGGCATACCGCTCTATCTCCGTATCGCCGACGCGGTTGCGGACTAGCTCGGCTAGCATCAACAAGTCGCCGCGATCGGGCACGCCGAGCCCGAGCCTGGCGCAGATTTCGCGTGTAGTTTCGAGGAGCTTCGCTGTCATATTTGCCGCCTCCCAGCGGCATGCCGCCTTTAGCCCGGCGGCGGGGGGTGAAAATGTGGCCCGTCGGTTAGAGGTAGCCAAGCTCGACTAGCTCCGCCTCCGTTGCCTCGTAAACTTGTCAGCCATTGTTGGCCGCCTCCTCAGCGGCAAGAGAAATGTGTCTTAGGTGTGCCGCTTGAGTGCGGCAACGCAATCGGCGCAATCGCATCGGATTGCGTTGCGGATTTCGCGCAGCAGTTTCTCGCGGGTATCCTCGCACAATTCGTGTTGGACGCCCATAGGATCGCGGGCCGATTTCCAGCCGGGTGGCAGCGAGCCAAACCAGCCCGTTTCTTCCCGGTGGATGTTTGTGGCTTTCGATATCGTCATGTTGGCCGCCTCCCAGCAGCACCCCTCTGTGTCCGGCTATACGCCGTGCCGGGCTTGGGACCGGCTCGCCACATTACCGGCCCGTATCGTGGGCCTGACGCCGCCGCCGTGCTGTAGAGCGTCTACGCGCCGGGAGGCACGGCAGCGGAACCTCGGTCAGAGCCACACGATGGCGCCATTGTGGTCGCGCGCGTAGCCGCCGCGCTTTGCCGCTTCGGCGGCTTTCTTGGCGGCCTTGGCGGCACGCTGCGCAGTGAGGTAGCCGAGATAATCGTTGGCCACGCGGTACACGGCGAGCCGCGTGCTGGCGCTCACCGGCTCCAAGATCGCGACGAAGCCAGCATGGTTGAGGCCGGGCACCGCCTGCACTACCCATGCTTCGGGCGCAACTGCGCGGACGCGTTTTTCGAGCTCGGCGAGCTGTGCCGGGAATAGGTTGCGGTTCCAAGTGATAATGAAGTGAGTTGATTGGCCAGTGGTCATATTGGCTGCCTCCCAGCAACTTGCACTCACTATATAGCGCTATATACGCCGTGTCAAGAGAAAAATGCGCTAATCTCAACTATTTTTTATCGCCTTTGTTTTCAGCCTCTTAGAGCGCTTTCTGGACTTCGCTAGCATCGCGCCTTGGGCCGCGCGCTGTCCTGGAGTCGCGGCGCTCCATCGCTTTTCGGCGCCGCGCCGGCCGGCGGCGCGCATCGCTTGGCGGATCAGGTCATCTGTGGGAGCATTTGTGATCGTCATAGCGCTATAGTAGCACGGCCTATATAGCGCCATGCAAGATGTCGCGGCGTGAGGGGGCGCCGTGCGCGCGAGCCGTCGGTGAGGGCACGGTGACCGGCCGGTGACTCGCCCGTGGCGTGCAACCTTTCGGGCGGCCGGCCCGGTCCAACGCGGGGAGGGGGGCCGTGTGGAAACTCCGAGTGCTGCCCGCGAACGGTCTGGAGCGCCTTTTCCAGTGTCGGCGTTCGGAACACGACGGGCT
>JBOHMF010000454.1:0-3593 GCA_050730055.1 Allostellaceae bacterium | reverse complement strand
CCGCTCAGGCGAGGCTCTTTGACACCATCTCGTAGCTGTTCTTGCTGAGGGCGGGAGCGGCGAGCACGCGCTCCAACTCGCGCCGCATCAGGCTCTGGCGTCCCGGCTCATGGCGGTGCCAGGAGCCGAGCGGTTGGACGAGACGCGCCGCCATCAGCGGATTGGCCGGATCGAGGGCGATCACCTCATCGGCGAGAAAGGCGTAGCCGGCACCGCTGGCATCGTGAAAGCGCAGTTGATTGCCTTGCGCAAAGGCGCCGACCAGGGCGCGTATCCGGTTCGGGTTGCGGCGGTCAAAGGCGGGGTGGGCGGCGAGCGCGCGCACCCGCGCCGGGGTCTCTGGCAGCGCCGAACGGGCCTGCAAGCCGAACCACTTGTCGATGACAAGATCGTCGTGCCGCCAGGTCTCGTAAAAGCGGGCGAGCGCCGCTTCGCGCTCGGGCCGGTCGAGATCGGCAAGGATCGTGAGCGCCGCCAGCACATCGGTCATGTTGCGGCCGGAGTCGAACTGCGCCTTGGCGAGAGGTGCGCCGCGCTCGGGCTCGGCGGCGGCGAGATAGGCCAGTGCGGCATTGCGCAGCGCGCGGCGGCCGATCGAAAGACCATCGATCCGGTAGGGGCCGGGATCGGCGAGCGCGCCATAGGCGGCTTCGAACTCCGCCCTCAGCGCCCGGCCGATCGCGGCGCGGGCGCCCTCGCGCGCGGCGTGAATGGCCTCGACATCAACGATCGCGAGCTGGTCGGCGAGAAAGGTCTCGCTCGGCAGGATGATCGCCTCGGCCGCAAACGCCGGATCGGCGTCCGAATCGGCCAGGGTCTTGCCGATCGCCGCGACCAGATCGGGGTCGAGCGGCGGCCATTCCTCGCCCCTCTGGGCAAGGGCGATGCGGTCGAGCAGCAACGCGGCGGCGACCTGTTGCCCGGCCTCCCAGCAGGCAAAGGGTTCGGGATCGTGCAGGGCAAGAAACTTGAGCCGATCGCGCGGCACACCCTTCAGCTTGACCGGCGCCGAGAAGTCGCGCAGCAGCGACGGCACCGGCCGGTCCATCAGACCGACAAAGCGGAAGCTCTGCCGCTCGTCCGCGAGGGTCAGGACGCGCGTCCCCTTCCGGCTCCCGTTCTCGCCTTCGAGCCGCGTGTCCAGCGCGCTCCCGGCAGAGTCCAAAAGGCCCATCGCCAGCGGGATCGGCATCGGCACCTTGTCGGGCTGACCCGGTGTCGGCGGCACGTGCTGCACCGCGGTCAACTCGTAGACCCCCTGCGCCGCATCCCAGTTCTCCGCGACGGAAATCTCAGGCGTGCCGGCCTGCTCGTACCAGCGCTTGAAGAGGCCGAGATCGACCCCGCTCGCATCCTGCATCGCCGAGAGAAAATCCTCGATCGTCACAGCGTGATTGTCGTGCCGCGCGATATAGAGGTCCATGCCGCGGCGAAAGCCGTCGCGGCCGATCAGGGTCTGGATCATGCGGACGACTTCGGCGCCCTTGTTGTAGACCGTCGCGGTGTAGAAATTATCGATCGAGAGATAGCTCTGCGGCCGCACCGGGTGGGCGAGCGGACCGTCATCCTCGGGGAATTGGGTCGCGCGCAGCGCGCGCACATCGCCGATGCGGCAGACCGCGCGGCTCCCCTGGTCCGCCGAGAATTCCTGGTCGCGGAACACGGTCAGCCCTTCCTTCAGCGACAACTGGAACCAGTCGCGGCAGGTCACCCGGTCGCCGGTCCAGTTGTGAAAGTATTCGTGCGCGATGACCCCCTCGATCCCCTGGTAATCGCCATCGGTCGCCGTTTCCGGCTTGGCCAGCACGTAGCGCGTGTTGAAGATGTTGAGACTCTTGTTCTCCATCGCCCCCATGTTGAAGTCGCTGACCGCAACGATGTTGAAGACATCGAGATCGTATTCGAGACCAAAGGTGTCCTCGTCCCAGCGCATCGCTTTTTTGAGCGAGGCCATCGCATGGGCGCACTTGTCCTCGTCGCCGCGGCGCACCCAGATGGCGAGCGCCACCTCCCGCCCGGAGCGGGTGGTGAAACGGTCGCGCACGGCGACGAGATCGCCGGCGACAAGGGCGAAGAGGTAGGAGGGCTTGGGGTGCGGATCGACCCATCTCGCCCAGTGCCGGCCGTTTGCGAGATCGCCGCTCCCGGCCGGGTTGCCGTTTGACAGCAGCACCGGAAAGCGCCCCTTGTCGGCGGTGATCGTCGTCGTGTAACGCGCCATCACGTCGGGACGATCGGGAAAATAGGTGATCCGGCGGAAACCTTCGGGTTCGCATTGCGTGCAGAAATTGCCGCCGGACATGTAGAGACCGGAAAGCGCGGTGTTGTCCTTGGGCGCGATCCGGGTCTCGATGGCGAGCGTGAAGGCATCCGGCACATCATCGAGGACAAGTCCGCCCGCGGGCGTGGTCTGGTAGCGGTTGGCGCCGAGCTTTTCGCCATCGAGCGCGAGCGAAAGAAGTTCGAGCATCTCGCCGTCAAGGCGCAGCGGCGCATCGCCGTCGCGCGCCTCCGGATTGCGGCGCAACGTGAGGCGCGCCGCAACCTTTGTGTCGGCGTCGGCGAGATCAAAGGCGAGATCGACGGTCTCGACGAGAAAATCGGGCGGCCGGTAATCGGCGAGGCGGACCGGCTGGCGCGGCGGGGTTTCGGGAAGCTCGGGCATGGGGCGCTCGTTTGTCGTGTCGTGCGGGGGCTCTTCTGCCAGCCTAAACGGTCCTTTGCCGGAGGCAAATCCCCTGATGAGGCTCGCCGCCGGACGCGCGACCCGCTAACCTCCAGACATGGGCGGGAAGGGGGAAGCCGGCGCGGTGGAAATCGAGACCGGAAGAGGTGCGCCTGCGCCGCACGCGGTCACGCGGACGGCGCTGTTTGCCGCATTTCTGCGGCTCGGCCTGATCAGCTTTGGCGGCGGCACCGACGGCTGGGTCTACCGCGACATGGTCGAGCGGCGGCGCTGGATCGACGATCGCACCTTTGCCGCCAGCGTGGCGTTCAGCCGGCTCCTGCCGGGTTCGGGCGGGGTCAACCTGACCGTCCATCTCGGCCGGATGCTGTGCGGCGGTCCGGGCGCTCTGGTCGCCGCGCTGGGTCTTCTCTTGGGACCGTTTCTGATCGTCATCGCTCTCGCCGTTCTTTATGCGCGGATCGCCGGCAGCCCCGTTGTCCACGCCGTTCTCGCCGGCGCCGCGGCGGCCGCGGTCGGGCTGACCCTCGCGACCGGGTTGAAGCTCGCCTGGCGTGGCGACCGGAGCGCGGGTCCGCTGGCGATGACGGCGGCGACGGTCCTCGCTGTCGGCGTTCTGCGCTGGCCGATGGTGCCGGTGATCCTTGCTCTGGCGCCGGTCAGCATCGCTCTGGCGCTGGCGCAGAGCAGGCGGCGGGGCGGCGGCGATGACTGACGATTGGCACAAGCTGGCGGCTCTCCTGGGGGTCTTTGCCCCGCTCTCGCTGGTCTCCTTTGGCGGCGGCGGGGCGGTCGTCGCCGAGATCGCGCACCAGGCGGTGCAGGTGCACGGCTGGACCCGGCCCGACGAGTTTGCCGACCTGTTTGCGCTGTCGCGCGCCGCGCCCGGGCCGGGAACGATGCTGTC
>JBOHMF010000453.1:0-3593 GCA_050730055.1 Allostellaceae bacterium | reverse complement strand
TCGATGATGCTTGGGGCCGACCCGTTTGGACCCCGTGATCACACCATCACTCTGAGGGACAGCCGCCCCGCCAGGTACTCCTGGCGTAGGCCCATTACGGCATCTAATCCGAGCTTTTTCTGCGGCACTTACGGGCCGACCGATCTCTACCGTTATTCCGCCGCGGGGACGCCGAGCTATACGACTTCGTCGAGCGCGACCTCATATCTCTCGATCGATGGCGGGGTTACCTCGATCGTCGGCTTCAACCAGCAGTCGGGCGGTGATTATAGCGACCTTGCTCCCACTTGCGGGGCTGGGGGCGGTACTGGCGAGCTGATCCAGAACGCCTTCAACTGCGCGGGCCCCCACGAGGATTACACCAGCGCCTCGCCCGAATTCGCGATGATGGAGGCGATCGGCTGGGACCCCGTGAGCAGCAGCAGCACCCCGGTTCCCGAGCCCTCCAGCCTGGCGCTGTTTGCCGCCGGGCTGCTGGGACTCGGTGCACTGCGGCGCTGGCGCAGATCATAAGCCTCTTCTGACTGCCGCAGGGCGCGGCGGAGCGCATTGCGGCCGGCGTCCCGCGGGGCGCCGGCCTCTTTTTATCTCCTGACACGGAGGAGACCGCGGCGCAGCCGTTGACCTTTTTGGATCGTTCCCGCAAACCCTCCCATGTTTTTGCCAATTCCTGGACCTCGACGCGCAATGAACTGGAATAATCTTGATTACCTGCCACTTTCCCCGCCGTTCTTCGCGGTCCTGGCAGGAATATTTCTGGTATTGGTCTTTGTTCTATATCTGGGGGTCTTGCGCAGTGCCTATATCCATCTCGGCATCGGCCGGGGCGCCGCGTTGCTCGTCCTCTTGGGATCGCTCGTGGGCAGCTATTTCAACATCCCGGTCGCCGATCTGCCGCAGCGGCGGATCATCGAAGTGCCGGAGATCACCTTCTACGGGATGCAATACATGGTCCCGGTCCTGGTGAAATGGTCCGGCACCGTGATCGCGGTCAATGTCGGCGGGGCGCTGATCCCGGTCGCGATGTCGATCTATCTGGTGATCAAGAACGGATTGTGGATCCGGAGCATTCTCGCCATCGCCGGCGTCGCGGCCGTGTGCTACCAATTGGCGCATCCGGTGCCCGGCTTTGGCATCGCGCTGCCCGTCTTTGTCCCCGGGCTGACCGCGGCGGCGGTCTCGCTGCTCCTGGCGTGGCGCCGCGCCGCGCCCCTCGCTTATATCGGGGGCAGCCTCGGAACCCTGATCGGCGCCGATCTCCTCAATCTCGGCAAGGTGCAGGGGCTGGGAGCGCCGGTCGCCGCGATCGGCGGGGCGGGAACCTTTGACGGAATCTTTCTCGCCGGCATCATCGCGGTCCTGATCGCCAGCCTGTTTGAACCTTCCGGTGGACCCGGCCCGCACCCCGGCGCGGGCGGCGGGTGGCGCGCGGCGTCGTAACCGCGCGCCGAAGAGGGCACGCCGCGCCCAGAGCCCGCCTTGCCGGGTGACCCGAAAAGACCGGCGGCGCAGCACCTACATCGCCCGACCGGGCTTGGCTTCGCGGAACGGGGTGCCGGCGTCCGCGAGACGGCGCAACAACGCCGAGGGCACCCAGCGCGCGCCGTATTGCTGGTGCCAGGCGGAAATCTGGCGATAGACCTCCTTGACGCCGATGCCGTCGGCCCAATACATCAGCCCGCCGCGATAGCGCGGAAAGTTGAAGCCGTTAAGCCACATCACGTCGATATCGCTGGCCCGGTAGGCCTTCCCTTCTTCGAGGATCTTGCAGGCCTCGTTGACCGAGGCGAACAACAGGCGATGCAGGATCTCTTCGGCCGTAAAGCTGCGCTGGGTGATGCCGAGTTCCTTGGCCGTCTCCGTGATGATGCGGGCGACCTCGGGATCGGGGTGCGGAGTGCGGTCGCCCTTCTCGTAGCGGAACCAGCCGACGCCGGTCTTTTGCCCGAGGCGGCCGAGTTCGACGAGACGGTCGGCGATCGGCATTTTGCGGAAATCGGGGTCCTGCGCGGCGCGGCGCTGGCGGCTGTCATAGCCGATATCGAGACCCGACAGATCGGAGGTCGCAAAGGGGCCGATCGGATAGCCGAAATCGACCATGACCTTGTCGATCTCTTCGGGGAGCGCGCCTTCCTCGACCATCAGGTTCATCTCGGTGCCAAAGGGGCCGCGGCTCCTGTTGGCGACAAAGCCGTCGCAATTGCCGGCCATCGCGCTGACCTTGCCGATCCGGCGCCCCAGATCCATCGCCGTCATCAGCGCGTCCGGCGCGCTCCTGGCCCCACGCACCACCTCGAACAGCTTCATCACATTGGCCGGCGCAAAGAAGTGCGTGCCGCACACGTCCTGCGGCCGTTTGGTAACGCCCGCCATGATATCGACATCAATGCCCGAGGTGTTGGTATAGAGAAGCGCGCCCGGCTTCATCACCGCATCGAGCTGTTTGAACACCTCCTCCTTGACCGGGATGCGCTCAAACACGGCTTCGATCACGACGTCGCAATCCCGGATCGCCTCATAGCTCTCGACCGGCTCGATCAGCGCGAGGCGCCGTTCCATCTCGTCGGGCTTGAGGCTGCCGCGCCGAACACTCGTCTCGTAATTGCTGCGGATGCGGGCGAGGCCGCGATCGAGCACTTCGCGGCTGGCATCGAGGATCTTCACCGGAAAGCCGAACTCGGCAAAGCTCATGGCGATGCCGCCGCCCATCGTGCCGGCGCCGACGACGGCGGCGGTGCGGATCGGGCGCAACGGCGTCTCGCGCGGGATGTCGGGGATGCGCGCCACCTCGCGCTCGGCAAAAAAGGCGTAGCGCAGGGCCCGCGCTTCGGGCGCATTTTCCAACTCGTCAAAAAGTTCGCGCTCGCGCTTCAAGCCCTCGTCAAAGGGCAGGGTACAGGCCGCCTCGACCGCGGCGATGCAGTGGTAGGGCGCCTTCTGGTTGCGGGCGCGGCGCGCGATGCGTTGCCGCACCGCAGCAAAAAGCCCGGGTTCGGCCTTGGCTTCGACGAGCTTGTCGTCGCGGTCGCGGATGCGCGGCAAGGGGCGCTGGTCGACGTGCGCGCGGGCAAAGGCGACCGCCGCCGCCCGGAGATCGCCGCCTTCGGGGACGAGTTCGTCGATCAAGCCAAGCTCTTTTGCCTCGGGCGCCGGGACGTGGCGACCGCTGGTGATCATGTCGAGCGCCGCCTTGGGGCCGATGAGGCGGGGCAGGCGCTGCGTCCCGCCGCCGCCCGGCAGAATGCCGATCAGGACTTCAGGCAGACCGACGCGGGCACTCGGCACCGCAATGCGATAATGGCAGGCAAGCGCGATCTCAAACCCGCCGCCCAGCGCGTAGCCGTGGATCGCCGCAATGACCGGCTTTGCGCTGGCATCGAGAATGTCGTAAGGGCGGCGGCCGGCGACCGGGCGCGGCCGGTTGGTGCCAAACTGGCGGATGTCGGCGCCGGCGATAAAGCTGCGCCCGGCGCCCAACAGCACCATCGCCCGGATCGCCGGGTCGGCGTTGCCGCGCTCGATCCCGGCGACGATGCCCTCGGGCACCCCCGGCGACAGCGCATTGACCGGCGGGTTGTCGATCGTGATGACGC
>JBOHMF010000452.1:0-3596 GCA_050730055.1 Allostellaceae bacterium | reverse complement strand
CCTGAAAGGCGCCCATGCCGCCGTGATAGGTCTCCGAGGCGCCCCCGATGAGGATCATCGGCCAGCAGTTCTGCTGGGCGTTGGCAAGGCCGGCGAGACCGTGGACGACGCCGGGGCCGGTGACGACGATGCAGGCGCCGGGGCGCCCGGTCAGATAGCCGTAGCATTGCGCGGCGTAGGACGCGGCCTGTTCGTTGCGCATCCCGATATAGGCGACGCCTTCCTTTTGCGCGGCGGCGGCGATCGGCCCGACGGGAAACCCGACGACCCCAAAGAGGTGATTGATCCCCTGTTGCTTGAGACTCCGCGCGATCAGGGTGGCGCCGTCGATTTCAGCCATGTTTTTCTCCCATCTGTTGAGGCGGGCGCCGGGCGGGGGTGCGAGAGGCCGCCGGGTCCGCTTGGCGAGGGAACCCTCGCGGCGCAGATTACGCAGTTCTCCGCAGCCTGGATAGGGGAGGCGGGCGGATTTCTTGATGCTCCCGGCGCAACGCCGGGCTGCTCACCCCGCGCGCCGGGTCAGCGCGATCGTGCCAAAGGCGTCGATCGCGGCGTCAAAGAGGCGGGTCACAACGGTCGAGGTCTCGTCCTCGACAATGACCGCGGGTCCCCGGATCACGGCGCCGGGAGCGAGCGCAGCACGCTCAAAGATCGCGACCTCGGCAAAGGCGCCGCTCTCATGGTCAAAGACGGCGCGCCGGCGCACCGGCTGGGGGTCATAGGGCGCAGGCGGCGGCGCGGCCTCCTCGATATCCGGCGCCGGCGCCGACAGGAGGAGGACCCAACTCAACGCCTCGACCTCGACACCGGGGATGACGCGGCTGTAGAGGCGGCGATATTCCGTCTCAAACGCCTTGCGGAACAGCCCGGCGTCGGCCGCTTCATAGCTGCGCGACGGCAGCGCCACGGCGATCTCATGTCCCTGGCCGCGGTAGCGCATAAAGACCGAGCGCGTCTCGCTGAGCGGAGCGTCGCCGGCGCCACGGCGCACGACCCGTTCGGCCTCGCCGCGCATCGCCGCAAAGAGCGCATTGGCGGCCTCGGCGTCAAAGGCATCGAGACGCTGCACCTGCGAGCGCACGATCTCGTAGGAAATGGGCGCGCGCAAAAACCCGACCGCCGAGCCGACCCCGGCGTTCAACGGCACCAGGACGCGGTCGATGCCGAGCTTTTCGGCGAGCCGCGCGGCGTGCAAGGGCGCCGCGCCGCCAAAAGCGATGAGGGTGCGCTCGCGCACATCCTTGCCGCTCTCGATCGCGTGGACGCGGGCGGCGTTGGCCATGTTCTCATCGACGATCTCGCTGACCCCGAGCGCGGCCAGTTCGAGCGCCAGACCCGACGGCTCGCCGACCATGCGCGAGAGTGCCCTCTCGGCCGCGTCGCGGTCGAGCGCCATGCGCCCGCCGGAAAACGCGGCCGGATCGATGCGCCCGAGCACGAGATCGGCGTCGGTCACGGTCGGCAACGCGCCGCCGCGGCCGTATGAGGCGGGACCGGGATCGGCCCCGGCGCTGTCGGGGCCGACGGTGATCCGCCCGAGCCGGTCGAGCCGGGCGATCGAGCCGCCGCCGGCGCCGATCTCGACCATCTCGATGACCGGGATGCGCAACGGCAGCCCGCTGCCCTTTTTGAAACGGTAGATGCGTGCGACCTCAAAGGTGCGGTTTGATTGCGGCCGGCCGTCATCGATCAGGCAGATCTTGGCCGTGGTCCCGCCCATGTCGTAGGACAGCACCTTTTCGAGCCGGCCTTGCCGGGCGATGCGGCTGGCAAAGATCGCGCCGCCGGCCGGTCCCGACTCGACAAGGCGCACCGGAAAGCGGATCGCCGTCTCAACCGTCGTCAACCCCCCGCCCGACATCATCAGAAACAGCGGGCAGGACATCCCCTCGGCGCGCAGCAGGCGCTCCAGATCGGCGAGATAACGGCCAATGAGCGGCTGCACATAGGCGTTGGCGCAGGCGGTCGAGAAGCGCTCGTACTCGCGCATCTCGGGTGAGACTTCCGAGGATAGGGTGAGCGCGAGAGCGGGCAGACGGCGGGCAAGGATGTCGCGCACACGCTCCTCGTGCGCCGGGTTTGTAAAACTGTGCAAAAAGCCGATCGCCGCCGCCGCGATGTCCTCTGCGGCGAGCCGGTCGGCGAGGTTTTCAACCCCCTCCTCATCGAGCGGGACAAGCACCCGGCCGCCGGCGTCGATGCGCTCCTTGACCGGGAAGCGCAGCCGGCGCGGCACCAGGGGCGGCGGCAGGTCGATATTGACATCATACTGCTCAAAGCGGTTCTCGTGGCGGATCTCGATCGTGTCGCGAAAACCCTCGGTGGTCAGAAGCGCGGTCTTTGCCCCCTTGCGCTCGATGATCGCATTGGTCGCCAAGGTCGTGCCGTGGATGATGAGAGCGAGATCGCCGGGGCCGAGCGCGGCGTCGCGCAAGACGGCGCGGATGGCAGCGATGACCCCCTGCGCCGGCGCCTCTTGCGTTGTCAGCACCTTTGTGCTCCAGCGCGCCCCGCCGCGCTCCAGCGCGACATCGGTAAAGGTGCCGCCGATATCGACCCCGAGTCTCGCCTCTGCCGCCACGCCCGCCTCTCGTCTCTCATCCGGGCGCAGTGTTTGGCGGCGACAAGCAGCGCTGTCAACCGGCCGGCGGGAGGCGGAGGGTCGCGGCAGGTCGATGGGTCAAGGCATCGCGCGGCGGCAGCGGGCTGAAATCGAGCGGCATGTCGCGTTTGATGCGGCCGCGGTCCGGCAGTTGCGCGGTGCTCCAGCCGCCGCCCAAAGCCTCGATCAAGGAGACGCTGGCGACCAGCCGGATCTGCCGGATCTGCAAGGCGCTCTCGGCGTCGGCGAGTGCGGTCGCCTGCGCCACCACGACATTGGTATAGGGGATGAGACCGGCCTTGTACTGGTTGAAGATCACCCGCTCGGCCGTGCGCGCCGCCGCAACCGCACGGTCCTCTGCCTTTTGCTGCCGGGCGAGAAGGCGCAGCGCGGAAAGTTCGTCCTCGACCTGCTGAAAGGCGGTCAGGACGGTCTGCCGGTAAAGCGCGACATCCTGGGAAAAAACCGCGCGCGCGGCGGCGACCTGGGCATGGCGCAACCCGCCCTCAAACAGCGTCTCCGCCGCCTGCCCGCCAAAGGCCCAGACGACATCGGCGGCGCTGAACAGGCGGGCGATCTTTGGCGCCTGCGAGCCGGCATCGCCGGAAAGCGTGAGGTCGGGGAAAAAGGCGGCTTCGGCGACGCCGATCTGGGCATTGGCGGCGGCCATCTGACGCTCGGCCGCGGCGATATCGGGACGGCGTTCGAGCAGCGTCGAGGGCAGTCCGACCGGGATCGCCGGGACAATCCCGGTCGAGGGGACGGGCGCGAGCGCAAATTCCGCCGGCGGGCGCCCGATCAGCACGGCGACCGCGTGTTCGAGCTGGGCCCGCGTCACCCCGACCGCAATCCGCTGCGCCTCGGCCGCCGCCAGTTGCGCCTCGGCCTGCGCCACGTCCGATTCCGCAGCGATTCCGGCAGCATACTGGTTCTTTGTGATGCGCAACGATTCGGTGTAGGCTGTGATGGTCAGGCCGAGCAGCCGCTCCAGCGC
>JBOHMF010000451.1:0-3601 GCA_050730055.1 Allostellaceae bacterium | reverse complement strand
CCGTCAGTTGCGCGCCCTGCGGCGCCCGCGGCTGCGAGGAAGCTTCGGCGGAGAGAAGCTGCTTGATCCGCGGCGGCTGATCCGGGGAGGGCGCATTGTGCTCGGGCGCCAGGTTGCGCAGAAGGCGCTGGAAATCGCCGGGATCATAGGCCCTCTGCTGGCGCAGCGGGCGGGTCTGCGCCGTGGCCACTTGCAGCGGCGGGCGCGGCTTCTGCCGGGGGCGCGGCACCGCAGCGAGGTTGGCCGGGCGCGGCGGCGCCGGCTTTGGCTCCGGGCGCGGCGGCGGCGCCTGCCATTTTGCCTTTTCGAGCCGGGGTGGTTGCGGCGTTGGCGGTACGCCGGCGGCGGTGGAGGGGAGCGGCGCGGGGGCTGGCGGAGTCGGTTTTGGCGGCGGCTTCAGGGCCGGGGCGTCGGCGACCGGGATGACCGGCTTCATCCGCGGCCGCGGCACATCGGGGTTGGGATGGGTGGCGAGGGTCTTGGGGCCGATCGTGACCAGATCGACGGCGACCGGCTGGTTCTCCAGCGGCGCCGGTTGAAACAGCGCCGGCAGGCCAAAGACGAGAAGACCGATGACGGCGATGTGCAAGGCCGCCGACAGGGCGATGCCGCGCGACATTCCTTCCCTGGGAGATACTGGCGCACGCGCGCCCAGGCGGTCCCCCTGGCGTTCCCTTTGGGAGCGCAGGACCGGTGAGGCGGCTGCCTCCCGCACCTCGCCGGGTTCGCCCAAAAGCCGCATCGGCACCCCCCGCCGTTCCCTCTCAGCGCCGCGCGCCGCGTCCGGCGCGCGCCGGCGCCGCGCGGGTCGTCTGCGGCCCCTCGGCGACCAGCGCCACCTTGTGAAAGCCGGCGGCGCTCACCAGGCTCATCACCTGGAGCACGCGCCCGTAATTGATCGCCCTGTCACCGCGGACATAGAGCGGCACATCCGGGTTGGCCTTGGTGGCTTCCTGCAGGCGCGGCACCAGCGCCTCGGTCGAGACCTCGGCATTCTCGACAAAGATCCGGCCTGTCCCATCGACGGTGATGACGATCGGCTGCTTTGGCTCATTGATCGGCGGGGCGTTGGTGTGCGGCAGATTGACCGGAACCCCGACGGTCAACAGCGGAGCGGCGACCATGAAGATGACGAGCAGCACCAGCATGACATCGACAAACGGGGTGACATTGATTTCCGACATCGGCCGGTAGCGTCCGCCATTGCGGCCATTGCCGTTGAACCTTGCCGCGGCCACCGCTCACGGCCTTTCGTCAAGCTGGCGCGACAGGATCGCGCTGAATTCCGAGGCGAACGCCTCAAGCCGGCCGGCATAGCGGCCAAAATCGGTTGACAACTTGTTGTAGGCGACGACCGCGGGGATCGCCGCGATGAGGCCGAGGGCGGTGGCAAACAGCGCTTCGGCGATGCCGGGGGCGACGATGGCCAGGCTCGAATTCTTGGCCGCGGCGATCGATTGGAAGCTGGTGATGATCCCCCACACCGTGCCAAACAGCCCGACAAACGGGGCGGTCGAGCCGACCGTGGCGAGAAACGCCATAAACCGCTCGGCCCGTTCCATCTCGCGCCCGACCGTGACCGTCATCACCCGCTCGATGCGCTGCTGCAGGCTGGTGCGCATCAGCGCGGTGCCGAGAAGGCCCTTCGACGCGCTGCGCCGCCATTCGCGCATCGCCGCCGAAAACACCGAGGTCATCGGGTCGGGCGGGCGCTGGCCGATGCGCTCATAGAGATCGTCGAGCGAGCCGCCCGACCAGAAGCTCTCCTCAAAACTGGCCGCCGCCTGACGCAGCCGGCGCAGGCGCATGGTCTTGTCAAAGATCACCGCCCACGACCACAGCGAGGCGCACAACAGAACCAGCATGACAAATTTGACGATCGAATCGGACTGCCAGAAAAGCCCGAGGATGGAGAGATCGTGCGACACCGCGCCGGCGAGCGGCTGGGCGGCGATGACGGATGGCTGCATGTCTGGGGACCCTTTATGGCGCCTTTAAGGACAATCGTTGTCGTTTTGCGGGTTTCAATCCACGCCCATACAGGGCGATGCGAGGGATGCAGCCGCGCTTGCGGCTTGCCGGTCAGCGGATCACGGCGGCTCGTCCGCATCGGCGGCAAGCGCCAAGAGATCAAGCTGCGCCGGCGGGCGCGTCGGCGCCGGCAGACCGAGATGCCGGTACGCCAGATCGGTCAGCATGCGCCCGCGCGGGGTGCGCTGAATAAATCCCTCCTGCACCAGGTAGGGTTCGACGACCTCCTCGATCACGTCGCGCTCGTCGCCGAGCGCCGCCGCCATCGTCTCCACCCCGACCGGGCCCCCGCCGTAATTCCCGGCGATCGCGCGCAGATAGCGCCGGTCCATCGCATCGAGACCGCGGCGATCGACTTCGAGCCGCAGGAGGGCCCGGTCGGCGGCTGCGGCGCCGACATCCCCCGTCCCCTCGACCGCGGCAAAGTCGCGAATCCGGCGCAACAGGCGCATTGCGACCCTGGGCGTCCCGCGCGCCCGCCGCGCGATCTCCGCCGCCCCCTCGGGCTGGAGATCAAAGGCCAAGACGCGCGCGGCGCGCAGCACGATCTGTTCCAGCTCCCCGGGTTCGTAGAACAGCAGGCGCAAGGGAATGCCAAAACGCTCGCGCAGGGGTCTTGTGATCAGCCCCGAGCGCGTTGTCGCGCCGACCAGCGTAAAGGGCGGCAGATCGATGCGGATCGAGCGCGCCCCCGGTCCCTCGCCGATCATCAGGTCGAGCTGATAATCCTCCATCGCCGGATAGAGGATTTCCTCGACTGCCGGGACGAGGCGATGGATCTCGTCGATAAAGAGAACATCGCGCGGCTCCAGCTTGGTCAAGAGGCCGGCAAGATCGCCGGCGCGCTGGATGACCGGACCCGAGGTGGTATGAAAGCCGACCCCCATCTCGCGCGCGACAATCTGCGCCAAGGTCGTCTTGCCGAGACCCGGCGGGCCGGCCAGCAGCACATGATCGAGCGCCTCATGGCGCTCGCGCGCCGCCCTGATAAACACCCCCAGATTGTCGCGCAGCCGCTCTTGGCCGACAAACTCGGCCAGGCTCTGCGGGCGCAGCGAGGCTTCGGCGGCGTCCTCGGCCGCGGGTTCGGGGGCGACGACGCGCGCCATTATTGCGCGAGCTCCTGCAATCCGGCGCGGATCAGCGCGTCGGTTCCGGCCTCGCTGCCAAGCCGCTGCGCGGCTGCGGCCACCGCGCCAAAGGCTTCGCTGCGGCGATAGCCGAGATTGACGAGGGCCGAGACCGCATCGGCGGCGGCGCCCCGGGGCACCGGCGCGGCCGAGGCGGCAACCGCCGCGGCGGCGTCGGGAAAGCCGCCGACCTTGTCGCGCAATTCGTTGGCGATGCGCGCGGCGAGCCGCGGCCCCACCCCCTCGGCCTGGGCCAGCACCCCCTTGTCCTGGGCGAGGACGGCGAGGCCCAGCGGCTCCGGCGCGAGGGCCGAGAGAATCGCCAGCGCGAGACGCGCGCCCACCCCCTGCACCGTCATCAGCAGCCGGAACCAGTCGCGCTCGGCCCGGTCGATAAAACCGTATAGGTGGATGTGGTCCTCGCGCACGTGGGTCTCGAT
>JBOHMF010000450.1:0-3618 GCA_050730055.1 Allostellaceae bacterium | reverse complement strand
GTCATCGCCCCTCGCCGAGATCGTGCCCGGGCCGCCACGAGGTCGGCCAGGGCAGACCGAAATCCTTGAGGCGGCAGAGGATGCGGTTGGTGGCGAGGCGCACCGTCGCGCCATCCGCGAAGTCGAGGCGAACCGCGCCGTTCGCTCCCGCACCCTCGGGGCGCATCGCCAGGAGCGACAGGATGCGCCCGCGCTCGTCGCGGCGAAAGCCGCGATAGCGGACACTCTCGATCTCGTCAAAGGCGACGGCGCACAAGACGCGCTCGTAATTCTCCGGCACCCTTGCTCCGCCGCGCCGGGCTTCCCAGCGAAAGCGGTTGGCGACAAACAGAAAGCTGCGCTCCTGCGGCACATAGGCGATGTCGCCGACCGGGACCAGCGCATCCTGCAGGCAGGCCGAGATCACGGCCAGATCGTCGGCGTCCTCGGCGCGCAACTGGAGCGCCTCCGGCACCCCCTCAGGCGGCATCCCGCACCCTCTCGATACGGGCGCCGCAGGCGGCGAGCTTCTCCTCCAGCCGCTCATAGCCGCGGTCGAGGTGATAGACGCGGTGGATCGTCGTCTCGCCCTCGGCGGCGAGACCGGCCACGATCAGCGATACCGAGGCGCGCAGATCGGTGGCCATGACCGGCGCACCCAGGAGCCGCGGCACTCCGCGCACCAGCGCCGCGGCGCCGTGCACGCTGATATTGGCGCCCATGCGCATCAGCTCGGGGACGTGCATAAAGCGGTTCTCAAAGATCGTCTCGGTGATCATCGCGGCGCCCTTTGCGGTCGCCATCAGCGCCATCGCCTGCGCCTGCAAATCTGTCGGAAAGCCCGGATAGGGTTCGGTCGTGATATCGATGCCGGCGAGCCGGCCGTCCTCGCGGCACACCAACAGCCCGTCGGGTGCCGGCGCCACCGCGACCCCGGCTTCTTCGAGAACGCGCGCCACGGTGGCGACGAGATCGAGGCGGGTTCCGGTGAGGTGAATTTCGCCGCCGGTTGCCGCCGCCGCCATCATGTAGGTGCCGGTTTCGATCCGGTCTGGGATGATCGCATGAGCGGTGCCGTGCAACCGATCGACGCCGGCGATTTCGAGCCGGCCGGTGCCGATCCCGCCAATGCGCGCACCCATCGCCGTGAGGCACTCGGCCAGATCGCCGATCTCGGGTTCGCGCGCGGCATTGACCAGCACCGTCTCGCCCTCGGCGAGAGCCGCCGCCATCAGAAGGTTCTCGGTCGCCCCGACCGAGACCATCGGAAACACGATCTCGGCGCCTTTGAGACCCTGGGGCGCGCGCGCATCGATATAACCCTCGCGCAGCTCGATGGTCGCGCCGAGCTGCTGCAGACCCTTGATGTGCAGATCGACCGGCCGCGTTCCGATGGCGCAGCCGCCGGGCAGCGACACCCGCGCCCGGCCGCAGCGCGCGAGCAGTGGTCCCAGGACCAGGACCGAGGCCCGCATCTTGCGTACCAGATCATAGGGGGCGGTCATCGAGGTGATATGCTCGGCGCACAGTTCGAGTTCTCGCCCGGAATCGGCCGGCGCGAGGGCAACCCCGTGCTGGACCAGGAGGTTCGCCATCGTCGCGATGTCGGCGAGATCGGGGAGGTTCTGCAAAGTCAGCGTCTCGCGCGTCAACAGGCTCGCCGCCATCAGCGGCAGGGCCGCGTTTTTCGCCCCGCCGATCGGGATCACGCCATTGAGCGGGACACCGCCGCAAATGCGGATTCTGTCCATTCCTTCGGCTCCACTGGCCGGGGCCGGCCGCCAACACCGCTGGCAACACCGCTGGCCGGCCGCTTGCCGCCTCTCTTCCCGTGCTTTTAGTGAAATCGGGACGGTTCGGGAAGTGGCAGCGCCGCCCGGAGCGGGCGCCGCGGCTTGTCTGTGGCGCGCGCTGCGGACGCCGCCGTGCCCGCGGAGCGCGCCTGCTCCTTGCGGCGCCGCAGGTTCTCGCGCAGCGCCGCAGCCAGACGCTCCTCGCGCTTGTCCTCTTCAGCCGCCTTGGTCCGCCGCCGCTCCCCGGTCATGCCGCAATCGAGCGGAAACCATACCCTTCGTCAAGTCCGCTCTGCGCCCCGCCTAGTCCTCGATACGCAGCCTGGCGTGCCGCGCCAGGATCACCGCCACCGCCTGCTTGGCCGCGTATTCGGGGGATTGGTCGGGGTGGGCGCGCCGCCACGCCTCGACCCCGGCGCGGTAGCACTCGACCGAGGGCTTGCCAGTCTTGCGGGCGCTGCGGAACGCCTCCAGCACCGCCGTTGCCGCGGCATTGGACATCGGGTCGATCATCGCGCCACGCCACATCATGCCGCCCTCCACTTTCGCGATCCTGAAAGATCGCATCATCGCTTCGCCGATCGTCGCGCTGGCCGCCTTTCCCCGGTCGCGGTGCACGGGGCGGCGATCGGTCGCAGCACAGGAAAAACAGATCGGGGAACCCGCGGTTCCACCTTGCGCTCTCGCGCCGTCTTGCCCTCCCAGGGGGGCTCGGTGTAATCGTTGCCGCCCCTGCGCCTCGGCGCGGCCAGGCGGGCTGCCGTAGCTCAGTGGTAGAGCACTCCCTTGGTAAGGGAGAGGTCGTCTGTTCGATCCAGACCGGCAGCACCATTTCTCCCTTATCCCTCACGGCCGCAGGCGAAGATTGATGCCGGGGCCGCGCAACGCGACGAGATAGCCCGTGACCGAACCGAGTTCGGTATCGAACTCCATATGCACCGGCACCACCCGTCCCTCCCGGCCGAGCCGGACGTACCAGATCTTTCCCGCATAGGTCCCATAGCTGTGATCCCCGGGGCCGCCGATGTCCTGGCGGCTCATCGCGCAAATCCGCACCGGTCCCGGGAAATGGCGCTTGATCTTCTCGGGCAGCGGTTGCGGCGGGGCGTCGGCGAAGCGAAGATTGTAGCGGTGCACGCCATCAAAGACGGGAATGACGCTGTTGCAGGTGCCGCGGAAGGAGAGCTGGCGTTCAAGGAGAAAATAGGCCGTCAGCTGATCGACGGTGCCACGGGTCTGCTTGGCCGGGACAAAGGCGGCCGGTTCGACCGAGGGTGAATTCCAATCGTTCGAGACCATACCGTCGGCGTCATAATCGAGGCGGGTCCGCCGATCCATGCCGTTGCGGCGGACCTCGCCCGTGAATTCTTCGGGACGCACCAGATCCCCGACCAGCCTCCCCCGGACTTGGGAGTGGCTTTCGAACCGATCAAAGACGCTGGCCAGACCGCGGGTCTCTACATCCATCGCGATCGCATAGCGGGAGGCCGAGGTCTCGACGCGGGTGCGCTCGGTCGCCACGTGCAAACCAGCGAACCCGAAAATCTCGAACCGCAGAGAAAAGAGATGCGCTTGCGCCGAGGGCGCCGCCCCTGTGCAAAAGCCGAGCAGGGCTACGGCAGCCATCCCCGCCAGGATGGGACAAGGGATAAACCTCATGATAGAATCCCCCGACTCCATCAGCATCGGAAGGGGAATTCAATACCCTCTCTTCCGGGAGTGTCAATGATTCCCAGACTATGGGCAGCCAGTCGACGGACCAGCATTTAACCTGGGATTACCTCTTCTTGGACCTCGTGGTCCTCTCGTCGGCAGCGGGGGGATCTTGCGCTCCGGACGGATTTCC
>JBOHMF010000449.1:0-3621 GCA_050730055.1 Allostellaceae bacterium | reverse complement strand
GCCCTGAGGGAGGCAGCGTCACCAACTCGCAGGAGGTTGCCATGGACGAGTTGCCGCAGGTCGGAACGATCGCGCGTCTGAAGCGGGCGCTGGCAAAGCCGCCGCCCTCGCGCACCGTGCCGCGGCGCGACCCGCTCGCGGCGACATTGACCCATGCCGATGACCGCGTCCAGCTCAGCCATTGGCTGCCGCCCCAGGCTGGTGTCGTCCCGGAGATCCGCATCGGCAACCGCTGGTACAACACCTTGTGGCTGGTTCCGATCGGCGCGGTCGCGCTTGTCGGCGCCATCGCGGCGGCGCAGGCGGTGCGCGAGGCGCCCTGGGGCAAGGCATTTATCAAGCGTTATCCGGGCATTGCGCAAAGCGCGCCCTCGGTCGATTCGGGCTTTCCGGCGTGGCTGCGCTGGCAGCATTTTCTGAACCTGTTTCTGATGACCTTTGTCATCCGTTCGGGTCTGCAAATCCTCGCCGATCACCCGCGGCTCTACTGGAACCGCGACTGCACCCCCGGCACCGAGTGGTTCCGCTTTCAGCGCCCGGTGCCCGCGGGAAGATTATGGACCGCCAAGGACGATTCAGTCACCGTGCCGACTTGGCTCGGTCTGCCGGGGTTGCGCCATACGGTCGGGCTGGCGCGCTGGTGGCACTTCTCGGTCGATCTGTTGTGGGCCGTCAATGGCGGCGCCTCCTATGTCCTTTTGTTTCGCACCGACCAGTGGAGGCGGCTCGTTCCGGTGACCTGGGAGGTATTTCCCAATGCGTTGTCAACCGCGATCCAATACGCCTCGCTGAACTTTCCGATCGACGAGAGCTGGACCCGCTACAACGGTCTGCAACAGCTCTCCTATTTCACGACGATGTTTGTCGCCGCCCCGGTCTCGGTCGCCACCGGGCTGATGCAGAGTCCAGCAATCTCGAACAGGCTCGGCATTGTCGGCCGGGTCTTGCACCGCCAGCGGGCGCGCTCCATACATTTTCTCGCGCTCGGCTGGTTTCTGTTCTTCATCCCGGCGCATATCACGATGGTCTTCGTCACCGGGCTGCGCGCCAATCTGAACCATATGTTTGCCGGGCGGGAATAGGACAATGGCCGAGTCCGACAACAGATCGCGCGCCGGGTATCTGCCCTTTGCCCTCGGCATGGCGGCGGTCGGGGCGGCGTGGTGGGCGGCCTCGCCGCTGACCCTCAAACATGCGCGCACGGTGCAAAGGATCGGCACCTTGATGATCGGCTGGGCGACCGCCTTGTCCGAGTGGTGGGACCCGAACTCTCAACTGACCGAACAGGACATCTCGCCATTCTTCTGGCCAAACGGCACGATGCCGCATTCCGAGGACTACGAGGCGCTGCTGAAGGGCGGCTTTGCCGATTACCGGCTGCGCGTCGGCGGGCTGGTCGAGAACCCGCGCGAATTCACCCTCGCGGAATTGAAGGCGATGCCAAAGCAGCAGCAGATCACCACGCATTTCTGCATCCAGGGGTGGTCGGGCGTCGCCAAATGGGGCGGCGTGCCGATGCGCGATCTCCTTGATCTGGTCAAGCCGACCGCGGAGGCGCGCTATGCCGTCTTTTATTCCCTGGCCGAGGGGTCGGACGGCGGCACCTATTACGACGTGCACAGCCTGCACAATATGCGCCACCGCCTGACCCTCCTGGCTTATGAGATGAACGGCGCGGGTCTCAGCGTGCTGCACGGCGCGCCCTTGCGGCTGCGCTGCGAGAATGAACTCGGGTTCAAGATGGTCAAGTGGATTTCCAGCATCGAATTTGTCCACGACTATGCCGGTCTTGGCGCCGGGCAGGGCGGCTACAACGAGGATCACGAGTTCTACGCCTACCGCACGCCGATCTGACATCGGCCGGCGCGGACCCGAACGACGCTCTCTTTCCTTGCAGTCGGGTGGCGCGGCCGCCATGCTGCGGACCATTCGCGGATACGGCTCGGGAAAGAAGGCCATGATCAAACGCTTCCACGCCCTCTATGTCGGGCAGATCGCGCTCGACCATATCGGGCTCGACGGCACGCCGGCCAATGAGCGGCGCTATCCGAACGAGCGCCTGTCCGAGGTGTTCTGGACCGCGCGCGATGTTTCGCGTCTGATGGACGATCTCGGCTATTACGCCTTCTGGACCGCCGAGCATCATTTTCAGCGCGAAGGCTACGAGTGCCTGCCCAATCTCGTGCAACTCGGGCTGTGGCTGGCGACGCAGACGCGCCGGCTCAAATTCGGCTGCGCCTTCAACATTCTGCCGATGTGGCACCCGATCCGGCTGGCCGAGGATTATGCGATGGCCGACATCGTCACCGATGGCCGCGTCATCCTCGGGGTCGGACGCGGCTACCACACCCGCGAGGTCGAGACCTTTGGCGCGCCGCTTCTCGATGCCGAGGCCAATCGCGAAATCTTTGAGGATGGGCTCGAGCTTCTGCTCAAATGCTTCAACAAAGAGAGCTTCCGCCACGACGGCAAGTATTTCACCTGCCCGCCGCGGGTGCCCTATCGCGGCTACACGCTCGAAGACATTACGATGGTGCCGCGGCCAAAGCATCTGCCGGTCGAGGTGTGGATGCCGATTGCCAGCGGCCGCACCATCGATCTGATGGCCCGCAAGGGCTTGAAGGCGATGGTGACCTTGAACGGCGAGAAGATCCTCGACGATGTCGTGCGCGCCTTTCACGACGCCTGCCACGCGCACGGCCGCCCCGTGAAGCTCGGCGAGGACATGATCTGGGGCGCCGGGCTTTATCTTGCCGACAGCCGGAAAGAGGCGATGCGGCGGGTCGAGGCGGCCCATGACGAGCGCTTCAAGTGGTTCGCCCCGTTCGGCTTTGTGCGCTATGCCGACGGGGCGGGGCGGACCTGGGGCACACCCGGCGCGCCGACCGGGATTCCCTCGCTCGCCGAAGGGGTCAGGCAGAAGGCGTGGTTCTGCGGACCGGCCGAGGAGGTGATCGCCGGCATCAAGGCGATCGAGGCCAAATATCCCGGTCTCGAAGACTTTATGATCCACTGGGCCGAAGGGCTGCCGCCCGAGGAGTTCAAGGATCAGTTGCGCCGTTTCGCGCAGGAGGTCATGCCGGCGTTCAATCGCGGCTGAATCTGCGCCCGAGCCGGGCGGCGCGATTCTGCACCGCCCGGCCCTGCCCCGGGCATGAGGTGAGCAGTGCCGCAGGGCAAATCTGTCAACGCCCCTGAATTCACCCCCGTTCCGCAAGGCAACACGGCAAAGTCAGAGGAGCGGCTATCGGGTTTGCCACGGAGACACGGAGAGCACGGAGGAAGATGATTGCGCATAAAGCGCACGATTCCTTTATTCTCCGTGCCTCCGTGGTGAATCATCAACCGGTAATCCATACGAGGCGATGCGAATGACAAACGAAACCCACAGCGGACTGATCCTGGACCAGTTCACTCGTCAGGCGGTGCCGTTCAGCAGCGCCGGCACGATCGCCAATGAACAGGCGCTGGCGACGCTTGTCGAGGCCGCCGGGGCCCAGCCTGACGACACGGTTCTCGACACCGCCTGCGGCGGCGGTCTCGTCGTCTGCGCCTTTGCCCCGCATGTGCGGCACGCGACCGGGATCGATCTGACCCCGGCGATGCTGGAGCGCGCCCGCG
>JBOHMF010000448.1:0-3676 GCA_050730055.1 Allostellaceae bacterium | reverse complement strand
CGGCGCCGCGGTCGTGATATTCCTCTTCATGGCGTTGCCTTTCTTCGTGGAGTCAGCACCCCGAGCCTACCGGCTCAAGGCGGGCAACGCCGACCCTCCTATCTCAACATCGACCGGGACATCCCCGCTGCGGCTGGGGTATTCTCTTTCGCTACCTCGAAGCGCAGCCGCATTTCCCGGCGATGGTGATTTCCGCGACCGAACTCAACGACGCCTTCATCTATCGCAGAGAGGCGTATCATCAGTTCCACAAGGGCGATCTGATCGCCGGCTACCCCGATATTCCCTCGGAAAGCCACGATGTCGTCGTCTGCGAGCAGGTACTCGAACACCTCGATGACATCGAGCCGGGACTGGCGACCCTGGTGCGTCTGGTCCGGCCCGGCGGCCGCCTGGTCATCGGGGTTCCGATCTTCCCCCCGCCGCTGCATCTGGTGCGCCGGCATGTGGTCCCAGTGGTATGCGGACATTGCGGGTTGAGGTCTCTCGGCAGCCACCGGCAAGCCTTCTCGCTCGCGTCCTTTCTGCGACGGCTGGGCGAATATCCGCAGCTCGAAGTGCTGCAGGTGCGCGGGTTCCGAATCGTCTCGGGCGGCCCGCTGCGCCCCTTGGAAAATTTCCGCTGGTGGTGGCGCCTCAACCGCCGTCTCGGCGAATGGGTCCCCGCCGTCTGCATCGAAGTCCAGATCATTCTGCGCAAGGCGCCCCGGCCGATGGGCACTCTGCACCTGGCATAGCCGGGATGTACCGCGTGTTCTACTGGATGAGCGTGAGCCTGGCTGCGGCCTGGATGGTTTTTGCCCTGTACGAGGCGGTCAGAGGGCTGTAAGCCGGCGCAACCGCCTCGCCAAGGAGGGAAGATGACCGCCCGCCCCGCCAATATCGATCTCGACGCCGCGCTTGCCGAAGCGATCGAATTGTACCGCGCGCACAACCCTTTGAGCCTCGCCCGCCACCGCGAAGCCTGCGCCGCGATGCCCGGCGGCAACACCCGCACGGTCCTGCATGTCGATCCCTTTCCGCTGGCGATCGCGCACGGCGAGGGAGCGCGGCTTACCGATCTCGACGGCCACGACTACCGCGATTTTCTCAGCGAGTTCACCGCCGGCATCTACGGCCACTCGCACCCGGTGATCCGCGCCGCGATTGACGAGGCCCTGGACGGAGGGATCAATTTTGGCGCGCACAACAGGGTCGAGGGGCAGTTCGCTGCGGCCGTGTGCGCCCGTTTCCCGGGAATCGAACGGGTGCGCTTCACCAATTCCGGCACCGAGGCCAATCTGATGGCGGTCTCCGCCGCGCGCGCAATCACCGGGCGGCCAAAGATCCTGGTCTTTGCCGGCGCCTATCATGGCGGCGTCTTTTATTTCCGCGACGGCGGCAGCCCGATCAACGCGCCCTTTGACTATCTGACCGGCCGCTACAACGATCTCGCGGCGACGTGCGCGGCCGCCCTGCCGCACCGGGGCGAGCTTGCCGCGATCCTCATTGAGCCGATGATCGGCAGCGGCGGCTGCATCCCGGCCGAGCGCGATTTTCTTGCTGGGTTGCGCACGCTGGCGGACGAGACCGGGGCGCTCCTCATCTTTGACGAGGTGATGAGTTCGCGGCTCGCGCCGGGCGGATTGCAGGAGGCGCTCGGCATCCTTCCGGATCTGACGACATTGGGAAAATATGTCGGCGGCGGGATGAGCTTTGGCGCCTTTGGCGGGCGCGCCGATCTGATGGATCATTTCGACCCGCGCCGGACAGACGCCTTCCCGCACGCCGGCACCTTCAACAACAATGTCCTGACGATGAGCGCCGGGCTTGCCGGGCTGACCCGGATCTATACCCCCGAGCGCGCCCGCACGCTGAACGAATGGGGCGACGCCTTGCGCGCGCGGCTCAACGAGATTGCGCACCGGTGCGGTCTGGCGATGCAGTTCACCGGCCGCGGCTCGATGATGGCGGTGCACATGACCGACGCCGCGATCCGCGAACCCGCCGATACGGCCAGGGGCAACGCCAGGCTGCGCGATCTTTTCTATTTTGACCTGCTGGCGCGCGGCCTGTGGATCGCCAAGCGCGGCATGGTCGCGCTGTCGGTGGCGCTCGACGAGGCGGACGGGGATCGCTTTGTCGCCGCGGTCGAGGAATTTGCCCTGACCCGCGCCCCGCTTTTCGCCGCCCCATCCCAGGCGGCGCGGGCGTGAAGACCCCGATCACCCTCGCCGATATCGAGGCGCTGGCGGTCGGCGCCTGGGTTCTTGGCACCGGCGGAGGCGGCAGCCCCTATCTCGGGCTGCTCAACCTGCGCCAACTCTATATGGAGGGGCTGCACGTCGAACTGATCCCACCCGGCGATCTCGATGACGACGATCTCGTCGCCGTCGTCTCCAACATGGGGGCGCCGCTGGTGGGTCAGGAGCGGCTCGCCGACAGCCGCAACATCGCCCATGCCGTCGAGATCCAGCAGGAGCATCTGGGCCGCCGCTTCCGCGCCGTGATGGCGCTCGAAATCGGCGGCGGCAACGGTCTTCAGCCGCTGATGGCGGCGGCCCATCTGGGGCTGCCGGTGGTCGATGCCGACACGATGGGCCGCGCCTATCCCGAGGCGCAGATGACCAGTGTCGCGGTCGGTGCGCTCCAGCCCTATCCGTGCGTCCTCTACGATCCGCGCGGCATCGAGGCGGTGGTGACGCGGGTGCCGGACTGGCGCTGGATGGAACGGGTCAGCCGGCGGATCTGCGTCGAACTCGGCTCGATCGCCTCGACCTGCAAGGCGCCGCGCAGCGGGCGCGAGGTCAAGGAATGGGGCATTCCCCATACGGTGACAAAGGCGATCGGGATCGGCCGGCGCGTGCGCCGGGCGCAGCGCCTTCACGAGGACCCGGTCGCCGCGATCCTCGACGAGGGGCGGGGCAAGCTCCTCTTCCGCGGCAAGATCGTCGATGTCGCGCGGCGCACCACCGAAGGTTATCTGCGCGGCCGCGCGGTTTTTGAAGGTCTTGACGAGGACCGCGCCTCGCGCCTCGAAATCGCCTTTCAGAACGAGTGGGTCGTGGCCTGGAAGAATGGCGCGCCGCTGGTCATGTCGCCGGATCTGATCTGCGTGCTCGACAGCGTCTCGGGCGAAGCCTTTGGCACCGAAACGATCGCCTACGGCCGGCGCGCCTCGGTGATCGCGCTGCCGGCCCCGGCGGTGTTTCTGACGCCAAAAGGTCTCGAACACGTGGGCCCGCGCGCCTTTGGCTATGATCTCGATTTCCGCTCAGTGTTCAATCAGGATTGAGTATCCGTCCGGAGACTTTATCAAGGGTTGCAGAGCTTTCGCAGCATGAGGCGGATGGAAGCCCATTTGAGAAAGGCGAGGGCATTGTGATTGCGGTTCTCCCGATCCTTGGCGAGCCTGCGGCACCGGTCGAGCCAGCCGATCGTGCGTTCGACGATCCCGCGCCTGGGCAGAACGACAAAGTCTCTGGTGCGATCGGAGCGCTTGACGTAGAGCGCATGATGCAGGCGCTCCCGGGTGCCGTCCCAATCCCCACAGGCTGAAATAGTCATCCACCGTGCCGCGCGGCGGCAAGTCTTTTGGCAGCGAGCGCCCCTGGCAACCGGGGCGCAACAGATCCATCACCCCGTTCACCACTCCTGAGCCTGTCGAAGGGGCGCATGGCGACCCGCCGTTTGCCGC
>JBOHMF010000447.1:0-3677 GCA_050730055.1 Allostellaceae bacterium | reverse complement strand
CGCGCGGAGAAGGCCGAGGAAGCGCGGAAAGTCGAAACTGCCTCCCGTCACCCGGACGCGCCTTCCGCCCAATAGACGACCCCCGGCCGTCGCCGGGGCAGGTTTTCTCCATTGGCCGCCATGGCCGCCGCTCTGCGACAAGCTCAGAAGGACCCGATGCCGCTCCTTGTGAAAGACGCCAACACCGCGGTCCAGTCGCTCTCGACGCAGACGGACGCCGCGCAGAGCCTTGTGCCGGTGCACGTCCCGGCCGCGCTCGCTTCGGGGATCGCTGTGCCGGTCTCGGCCGCGGCGCCGCTCCCCGTCACCAACGCGGCTGGCAGCCCCGCGCAGGACGGCTCCGGGATGATCGCCGTCGGCGGCACCGCGCAGCAGCTTTTTGGGGGTGTCGTGCCGGCGACCGGGTTTCTCGTCTGCAACAATTCCGCCGCCGCGCTCTATGTCAGCGATGTGGGGCTGGCCGCGCCCGGCGGCTCCTCGATCCAGGTGGCGCCCGGCGCGACGTGGGCGACGCCTGCCGGCTACCGTCCCGCCGGCGCCGTCTCGATCTACGGCGCGACGAGCGGCCAGGGCTTTGCCGCAAGGCGGTGGTGATTGGGTGCCAGGAACCGGGGGACCGAAGCCAGGAGGGTGGGGTGATCTGAAATGCGCGCTCTCGCCGTGGCGACATTTGTCGCACTTCTCCTCATTCTCGGCCCCTGGCTCCTGACGTCTGCACAGGCGCAACCCCCAGGGAATTTTTCCAGCCTCGCGACCGAGGGGCCAAACACGCTGGGCGGGACCACGACCGCGCAAGGCAATCTCATCGCCTGCTCCGGCAGCCCCTGGTATGACGCGCGCTGCGCCGGCGCTATTGGCAACGACACCGCCGACGACACCGCATCCCTCCAGAACGCGATCAATACCGCCGTCGCCGGCGGCTGGCCGCTTCTGATCCCGCCTGGGACCTACAAGGTTACGAGCCAGCTCACGATCGATTATGCCGGCCGATCGAAGAACGGCTTTATGCTGATCTCGCAGGGCGCCACGCTCGACGGCCGCACCATCACCGGCGGCCCGGTCTTGCAGGTCGAATGCAGCGGCGGCACCATCTCGAGCCCGGCGACCTGCTTCTATTTCCGGGAGCGCGGCACTTTGTTCATCGAGGCCGACGAGGGCGCTGTCACGCTGGCGGCGCTTTCGGCTGGCGCGGCTTCCGGCGCGACAACGCTTTCTGTCTCGGCCACGAGCGGCTTTTATGCCGGCGGCACGATCGATGTCGCGCTCTCCGACGGCAGCACGCAGGCGGTTTCGGTCAGCGCGATCGGCACGGGCACGCTCACCATCGCGCCAGGTCTGCGGCAATCGGCCAATAGCGGCGCCCAACTCTCGCGGCCCTCCTATCCCTTCACGATGGGCAAGGTCGATTTCTCGGATCAGCACAACTCGTTCAAGATCGATCACCTCTCGGTCAACAACGCATCGAGCGCGCCGGGCGCCGGTGGCTGCCAGTTCAACGCGGTCTATGACAGCGACATCTATGCCGTCTGCGACAGCGCCGGCGGCGCCGGCGGCATCGCCCTCGAACAGACCCAGTTCAGCCGCATCTCGGGCGCCGGCTCGGCCGCCGCGACCGGGGGCGACGCGCTTCTGCTCGAAAATGGCTACAATTTCTCAAATGTCTTTTTCGGCCTCGATCTCGAAGTCGCGCCGACCTGCATCGCGATCACCGACCAGCACCACGGCGACAACACCTTTGTCTCGCCGTACATGAACTGCACCACCGCGGTCAATGCCACGGCCAGCGACAACAATGTGCTGTTGAACCCGCAATACGCCGGGGGTGTCGTCAATTTCGGGCCGCAGTCCACCGGGATCTCGGTGATCGGCAGCGGCAGCCGCGCGAAATGGATATTCCCGACGGCGCCGAGCTATACCGCGGCGCCGATCGACGACGGGATGGCGCTCTCCTCCTACAACGCGCCGGGATCGCTCCTCGCCGTGACCTTGCCGCCGATCGCCACGGTGAACCCCGGCTGGCGCATGGAATTCGCCACCGACAACGGCAAGGGCATGACGATTTCGGCGCCCGACAGCGCGCTGATCGTCTCCGGCAACAAGAGCCTCCCCTCGGTCACGCTCGGCGGCGGCAATTACGAACTGGTCACGCTCGAATCGGACGGCAGCAACTGGCGCCTCTTGAGCGCCACCCGCAACACCCGCCTCAACATGGGCTTTCAGGCGCCGCCCTGGCCGTCCACCTGGTTCTACCCCTCGACCCCGGGCTATCAGGCGACGCTCGGCGACAACGGCAACATCCTGTCCAGCTACAACACCGCCGCCGGCCTCAGCGTGACCCTGCCGCCGACCACGGCGATCCCGACCGGGTGGGCGATGGGCTTTGCCACCGACAATGACAAGACGCTGACGATCACCGTCAACGGCACCGCGGGCGGCCATATCATCTATCCCGGCTCGGGCGCCGCGCAGACCTCGATCAGTCTCGCCAACACCAGCCAGGGGGCTTACGAGTTTCTGGTGCTGCAATATGACGCCAGCGGCAACGGCGGCACCGGAAATTTCCGCGTGCTCGAGGCGACGCCGGCGACGGCGCAGGCGCTGGGCGAGATCGGCTCGGCCTCGATCTCGCACTGGACCTTTCCCGGCGCCGCGGCCTACGACGCCACCGTCGCCGACAACGGCAATGTGATCTCGCCATTCAATTCGCCACAGAGCTACATGGCGGTGACCCTGCCGCCCGGTGGCGCGGCGCTGCCGATGGGCTGGACGATCGGGATTGCCAGCGACTCGAACAAGACCATGTCGGTCCAGGTCAACGCTACCAACGGGGGCAAGATCCTGTTTCCCGGCTCGGGCTCGGGCGTCACCAGCTTCTCGCTCGCCGCCGGCAATTACGAATTCGCCGCGCTCTCCTATGACGGCTCGAATTTCCGCGTCACCGGGATGACGCCGGCGACGGCGATCCTGGTCGGCCTGACCGGCAGCAGCGAGGGCACCAACCGCTGGAATTTCCCGACGGCCGCAACCTATCAGGCGGGGCCAAGCGATAACGGCAACGCGCTCAGTTCCTACAACACGGCAGCCGGGCTCACCGTGACCTTGCCCGAGACCACGGCGATCGGGCCGGGCTGGAGCATCGGGCTGGCCAGCGACAACGGCCAGCCGATGACGGTAGAGGTCAACGGCACGAGCGGCGGCAAGATTCTCGAACCGGCGCGCGGCGGCACTTCGGTCACGACGATGACGCTTGCGGCCGAACAGAATTACGAATTTGCCCTTCTGCAATTCGATGGCAGCAATTTCCGCATCCTGTCGTTGACGCCGCAGAGCCTGAATGCGCTCGGCGGTCTCATCACGCCGGGGACGCCGGCCTCCTCCGCGGCGCCGTGCAACACGGGCGAGCTTCAGGCCGACAGCAATTATCTCTACTTCTGCACCGCGCCCAATATCTGGAAGCGCGCCGCGCTCGCCGCCTTCTGATCCCCGACCGGGAGCCTTGATGAACCAGGACCATGTTGTTGGCGCGGCCGTCACCGGCACGCCGAGCGCGACTGTGCTGCTGGCGAATGTCCTGCGGCATTTTCAGGGGATCGATGCGACCACGGCCGGATCGGAGGCGGCGCTCCTGATCCTGGCGCTCGGGGGCCTCGCCGCGCTCGCGCAGGCGGTCCTCGGCG
>JBOHMF010000446.1:0-3679 GCA_050730055.1 Allostellaceae bacterium | reverse complement strand
ATCCAGATTCATGGCGCCAGTAAGGGTTTGGTCCCATCTGCACCCGAAGGCCGGCACTATCCCGTTACATTTCTGTAATATCGCGCTTGCCGCTTTATCCCCAACCCTCTCTCGCTTCATTTTTGTGCCTGGGTGGGTGGCTCCCACAACGGCGATTTGTTTTCTGAATGTCTTCTATAGAAGACAAGTGATTTGTATTGCGAATGAACGGTGTGTGGACTATCCTGCTGTCCTCCAGGGCTCAATGAGCTTGATCGGGAAGGGAATGGGCCAGGACTCAACAAGCGGCACGCTTGAGGCCAGGCGCCTTGAAGCCGAGGCGGCCGGCGGGAGGGTTGCCGCCGGCGATCCCGGCCGCGGCTCTCCGGGCAAGCCGGTGGGTGCGGTCGCCGCGGCCGCCAAGGTCCTGCGCACGCTGCACGGCTCGGAGCGACCCTTGCACGCGAGCGAGGTCGCGCGCGCGGCGGGGCTTTATCGCGGGACCGCCTACAATATCCTGCGCACCCTGCAAGCCGAGGGTTTTGTCGATTATGACGAGGCCACCCGCAGCTACGCGGTGAGCCTGCATATCCTCGAACTCGCCTATGGTGTTTTGCGGCGCAGCGGCCTGATGGATCTGGCGCGCCCGCTGATGCATGCCGTGTCCGATGGGCAGGGAGTATCGGTCTATCTGTCCAAGGTGCTGGGTCCCTCCTCTCTGCTGCTGCTGGACTGGGTTGGCGCCGCGTTCCGCACCGATCTCTACGTCACGGTCGGGCGCCAGTATCCCGGCCCTGCCGGCGCTTCGGGCGTGATCATGGCCGCGTTTGACGGCGGCGGCGAAGCGGAGATCGAAGCGCTGTTTGCGCAGGTTCCCTGGTATCGCAAGCCGTCCTTTTCCGACTTTCTGAAAAGGGTCGGAGAGGCGCGGCAAACCGGTTTTGCGATCGACCGCGGGACGATGTTTCAGGGCATCACGTTGTTGTCCGTACCGGTGCTATCGCCGTCATGGAAGCTGGTGATGATCCTCACCGCCGCCGGGCATTCGCACGACCTCGATGACGCGGCGCTGGGGCCGCTCGGCGGCGCGATGCAATCGGCGGCGGCGCGTTTGTCCGAGAGCGTGCGATTGCTGCGTCTCGGCTGATGTCATTCGCCGTCTCAAGCCACCCTGGATGAAGGAGCGCGCCATGGATGTCGGGATGATGATGGTATTCGCCAGCTATGGCTGGGACGATTGCTCCGATGCGCGCGTATGGGAGGAAGAGATCCGGCTGGCCCGGCTCGCCGCCGATCTGGGCTTTGACTGCCTGTGGTCGGCCGAGCACCACTTCAACGACTACTCCTTTGTTCCCGACAATATCCAGTTGATGACCTATCTGGCCGCGCTCTGTCCTCATGTCGGTCTCGGCACCGCAGCCGTCATTCTGCCCTGGCACGATCCGCTGCGCGTCGCCGAAAACGCCGCCGTGCTCGACCTGCTGAGCCAGGGTCGGCTGCGCCTCGGGTTTGGGCGCGGTTTGGCGCGGCGGGAGTTTGCCGCCTTTCGCCTGAGCATGGACGAATCCCGCGCGCGCTTTGACGAGGCCGCGCCGATGATCGTCAGCGCGCTCAAGACCGGATTTATCGAGGGCAACGGCAAATTCTACCAACAGCCGCGCACCGAAATCCGGCCGCGGCCACAGCATTCCTTTGACGGGCGCATCTATGCGGTCGCCTCCAGCGCCGACTCGATCGAGTCCGCCGCCAGGCTCGGCGCCCACATCGTCATGTTCGCCGACCGCCCGTGGGAGATGCGGCTGCCGGCGATCGAACAGGGCCGCGCGCTGCACCGCCAGTATCACGGCACGGAGCCGCCGCGGGTCATGCTGACCGAATTCTGCGTGTGCGGCCCGAACCTCGCCGAGACCGAGGAAGAGGCGCGCCAATACCAGGGCAAATTTGTCGAGAGCAATTTTCACCACTATGAGTTTCTGGGCGAGCACTTCAAGACGGTGAAGGGCTACGACGCCTATCAGCAGAAGGCCGAGATCGCGCGCCAGGGCGGTCTCGAAGGGGCAGTCAAAGGCTTCATGCAGGCGGCAAGCTGGGGCACGCCGGACAAGATCCTGCGCGGTCTCGAAGAGCGCCGCAAAGTCATCGGCGATTTCGAGCTGAATGTCGCCTTCCGCTTTGGCGGCATCCCCTACGCGGTCGCGGCGCGCGGGATGAAGCTCTTTGCCGGGGAGGTGCTTCCCGTGCTCAAGGCGCAAGCCTCAAACAAGGTGCGACAGGCGGCCGAGTAGGCTGTTCCGCCGCGACGACGAGGCAGTCATTCAAAACGGTTGATGGAATTCGGCGATGTCCTCCTGCGCGTCAGAACCCGCGAGATTTGACGCGATCATTGTCGGCGCCGGGGTCGGCGGTCTCTACGCGATCTATCGCCTGCGCCAGCTCGGCCTCAAGTTGCGCGTCTTTGAGGCTGGCGGCGACATCGGCGGCACCTGGTATTGGAACCGCTATCCGGGGTGTCGCTGCGATGTCGAAAGCATGGAGTATTCGTATTCCTTCTCCGATGAATTGCAGCAGGAATGGCACTGGCCCGAACGCTACGGCACGCAGCCCGAGATCCTGCGCTACATCAACCATGTCGCCGGTCGCTTTGACCTGAGGCGCGACATCGCGTTCAACACCCGCGTCAAACAGGCGGTCTTCGACAGTAAAACGAACACCTGGACGGTCACGACCGATAAGGGCGATGCCGCCACCGCACGATTTTGCATCATGGCGACGGGCAATCTGTCGACCCCGCGGACGCCGGACTGTCCCGGCTTGGAGAGCTTCAAGGGAAAGTGGTATCATACCGGACTGTGGCCGCATCAAGGGGTCGATTTCACCGGATTGCGCGTCGGTGTCATCGGCACGGGGTCGTCGGGCGTCCAGTCGATCCCGATCATCGCCAGACAGGCAAAGCATCTCTACGTCTTTCAGCGGACCGCCAATTTCACCCTGCCGGCGCGCAATGCGCCCATGGACTCTGTCAAGGAGTGTGCACACAAGGCGCACTATGCCGAGCGTCGCCGCGCCGCCTTTGATACGCCGTTTGGCATTGCCGGCTACCCGCCGCCGGTCAAGTCGGCGCTCGCCGCAACCGGGGAGGAGCGGCACTGTCTCTATGAGGCAAAATGGGCGGAGGGCGGCAGCATCAGCTTTCTGTATTCATTCACCGACCTGCTGGTGAACAAGGACTCCAACGACACGGCGGCGGAATTTGTCCGCCGGAAGCTCCGCGCCACGGTCAAGGACCCAAGGACCGCGGAACTCCTGTGCCCCAATGATCATCCGATCGGCACAAAGCGGCTCATCCTCGATACCGGCTATTACGAGACCTACAATCGCGACAACGTCACCCTGGTCGATATCAGAAGCAGGCCGATCCAGAAAATCCTGCCGACCGGCCTGAGAACTGACGATACCGAATATGCGCTCGACGCCATCGTCTTTGCGACCGGCTTTGATGCGATGACGGGCGCGATGAAGGAGATCGATATCCGGACGGATCAGGGATGGTCGATCCGCGAGAAATGGCGGTACGGTCCGCGCACCTATCTCGGGATCATGGTTGCCGGTTTTCCCAATCTGTTCATGATCACTGGCCCGCAGAGTCCGGGTGTCAAAAGCCAGATGATCCTGGCGTGCGAGCAGCACGTCGATTGGATCG
>JBOHMF010000445.1:0-3715 GCA_050730055.1 Allostellaceae bacterium | reverse complement strand
GTGCAGTGGCGTCGATCGTGCTCGTGGTGGCGCCGTTTCTGTTCGCCGCCACCAATGTCGTACTGCTGACCGAATTCCTGTCGATGCTGGTGCTCGCCGTCATGTGGAACCTGCTGGCGGGGTATGCCGACATCGTGACCGTCGGCCAGCATGGCTTTGTCGGCGTCGGTGCCTATGCGTTTTTCGGTCTGGCCGCGCTGGCGGGTTTTGACCCGTATTGGTCGATCCCGCTCGCCGGCGGCGTCGCGCTGGTTATCGCGGTGCCCGCGATGCTGCTGGTGTTCCGCCTGCGCACCGCCTATCTGGCGATCGGCACCTGGGTTGTCGCGGAAGTGCTGACGCTCATCGCCAGCAAGCTCAATGCCTTTGGCGGCGGTTCGGGAACCAGCCTGCCGATTGATATTGTCCTCGACTTTGGCCGCGGCCGCGGCGACCGTCTGGCCGCGATCTACTGGCTCGCCTTGGGACTGACGGTGCTGTCGCTCGCCGCGAGCTATGTCCTCTTGCGCTCGCGCATCGGCCTCGGGCTGACCGCGATGCGCGACAACGAGGAAGGAGCCGCGGCGGTCGGCGTCAACATCACCCGCGCCCGCATCCTGTGCTTTCTCGGCACCGCGCCGTTTCTTGGCATGGCCGGCGCCATCATCACCTTGCAGAAGCTGCGCATCGCGCCTGCCGCCTCGTTCAGCATCACCGACTGGACGGTTTATGTGATCTTCAATGTCGTGATCGGCGGCATCGGCAGCTTTGAGGGGCCGATCATCGGCACCATCGTCTATTTTGTGCTGCGCCAGTATCTCGGCGAGTTGGGCACCTGGAACCTGATCCTGCTCGGCAGCTTTTCGATCCTGATCATCCTGATCGACAAGCGTGGTCTGTGGGGGCTGTGCCGCCGCGTGTTGCCGGACGATCTGCTCCCGATCGCGCACAAGCCGCCGCGCTTGCCGTAGGCGATTCCGCGCGGCTCAGGCGCTGCGCGGCCGCGCGGCGCCTGAGGCGAACAGGCGGTCTGGCGCCGGCGCGCGGGAAGGCGCAGGATGCCGATAGAGACACAGGCGTTGGCAGGAGGGGCGCATGAGCGCGGCGAGAACAGGCTATATTCATCCCGAATTCCTCGCGGCCACCGACTGGCTCGCCGCGCATGTCGGCGATCCCGATCTCGTCGTGCTCGACTGCACGCTGCACCTGATCCCCGACCCGAAGATCACCTACACCGTCAAATCGGGGCGCGAGGATTTTGAGAAGGGCCATGTCCCGGGCGCGCAATACATTGATCTGCAAGAGGACCTGTCCGACAACGGCAAGCTGCCGCTGCGCTTCATGCTCCCGCAGAGGGCGGCGTTTGCGGCGGCGATGCGCCGGTTTGGCATCGGCAACAAGAGCCGGGTCGTGACCTACAGCACGACGACCCCGCAATGGGCGACGCGGGTGTGGTGGGTCATGCGCAATTTCGGCTTTGACAATGCGGCCGTGCTCGACGGCGGCTTTCAGAAATGGGCGCGGGAAGGCCGCCCGGTCGAAACCGGTCCGGCGCGGGCGCGGAAGCCGGGAGACTTCACGGTGCGCGAGGAGCGCCCGCTGATGGTCGGCAAGGACGCGGTGCGGGCCGCGATCGGCGACGGCGCGACGTGCACGATCAATGCCTTGCAGGCGGCGCCGCACGCCGGCGCCGGCGGCAACACCTATGGCCGGCCGGGGCGCATCGCCGGCAGCGTCAATGTGCCGACCGCGGGCCTTGTCGATCCCGCGACCGGCACCTATCTGCCGGCCCCCGCGCTGCGCGCCAGATTTGACGCGGTGGACGCCTTTGACAAGCGGGTTATCACCTATTGCGGCGGCGGCATCGCGGCGAGCGTCACGGCGCATGTTCTGGTGATGCTCGGCCATCCCGAGGTGCGGCTCTACGACGCCTCGCTGTCGGAGTGGGCGAAGGACGAGGCGCTGCCGATGGAGACGGGTTGAGCCGGCGCTGACCCGCCGCGACCTGAAGGGAGCGCCGGCAAAATGGCGTCACCGGGCAGTCCGATCGGCCGCGCGGTGCCGCGGCTGGAGGACCCGCCGCTCCTGACCGGGCGCGGCGCGTTTGTCGGCGATCTCGGGTTTCCGCACCAGTGGCACATGCGGATCGTGCGCTCGCCTTACGCCCACGCCGTCTTGCGCGCCGTGGACATTGCGGCGGCATTGGCGGCGCCCGGCGTCGCCGCAGTGTGGACCGGGGCGGACCTCGCCGATCTGCCGCCGATCGATTTTCGCGACCCGGCGGCTGAGGCGCTGCGCCCCTATCGCCAGCCGATCCTGGCGCGCGAGCGATTGCGTTATGTCGGCGAGCCGGTCGCGGCGGTGTTTGCGAGCGATGCGTATTTCGCCGAGGACGCGGCGGATCTCGTTACGATCGAAGCCGAGGAATTGCCGCCGATCGTGGACGCCGGCGCGGCTGCCGGCAATTTTGCGCCGGGCCTGTCGAGTGAGGCACTGGTTCTGCGCGCCGGCTACGGCGATGTTGCGGCGGGTTTTGCGGCGGCCGCCGCGGTCGTCTCCCTAGACCTTGCGATCGGCCGGCACAGCGGCGTGCCGATCGAGACGCGCGGAGCGCTGGCCCGCTTTGACGCCGCACGCGATGTGCTGGAACTCTACGGCGCGACCAAGGTTCCGCACCGCAACCGCGATGCGCTGGCGCGCCTGCTCGGCCGCAGCACCGCCGGAGTCGTGCTGAAGGAAGGCAATACCGGGGGCGGGTTTGGCATTCGCGGCGAACTCTACCCGGAGGATTTTCTCGTCTGCCTCGCGGCGCTGCGGCTGGGGCGGCCGGTCAAATGGATCGAGGACCGGCGCGAGCATCTGATGGCTGCCAACCATTCGCGCGAGCAGCACCACCGCATCCGCGCCGCGGTCGATGCCGAGGGGCGCATCCTGGCTCTGGAGGACGAGTTCATCCTCGACCAGGGCGCCTATGTGCGCACCCACGGCGCGCGGGTCGCGGACATGACCCTTGCGATGGTGCCCGGACCCTACCGGGTTCCGGCCTATCGCGGCGTCTGCCGGTTCCGGCTGACCAACAAGACGCCGGCAGCGACCTATCGCGCGCCCGGACGATTTGAGGGCACCTTTGCCCGCGAACGGCTCGTCGACGCGATCGCCGATCGGCTCGGTCTCGACCGGGTGACGGTGCGGCGGCGCAACCTGATCGCCGCCTCCGAGATGCCGTTTCACCGGCCGCTCTCCGCGCTCGGCGATGCGATCGTCTATGATTCCGGCAACTATCCGAGGCTGCTCGACAAGGCGCTTGAGCGGATCGGCTGGGAGGCGCTGCAAGCCGGGTTGCGCCGCCGCCGCACCGCCGGCGAGATGGTCGGGGCCGGTCTTGCGATCTTTGTCGAGAAGGGCGGGCTTGGCCCGGCCGATGGCGCGCGGGTCGGCGTCGATGCCACCGGCGCGGTGGAGGTGGTGACCGGCGGCTCCAATGTCGGGCAGGGGTTTATCACGGCGATGGCGCAGGTCTGCGCCGACGCGCTCGGGGTGGATTACCGCCGGGTGCGGGTCGTCGCGGGGCAGACCGATCGCATTCTCTACGGCATCGGCGCGCACGCCTCGCGCGCCTCGGTGATGACCGGAAACGCCACCCATGCGGCGGCGCTGAAGGTGCGGGCGAAGGCGCTGGAGACGGCAGGCGCGCTGTTGCAGGCGCGACCCGACGATCTCGACATCATCGACGGCT
>JBOHMF010000444.1:0-3725 GCA_050730055.1 Allostellaceae bacterium | reverse complement strand
AAGGCGAACATGACGCAGTTCTTGCCCCATTCCTGCTGCTTGTAGGCGCTGCCGCCGCTGTCGAGATCGCCGGTGCTGTCGGCGTATTTCCAGTCCTTCTCGTTGACGTTCCTGATCAGCGGCATGGTGGCTTCCTCATGCTCCGGGTGGCGCGCGCCCGCGCCTCGCGCCGTTGACACCGGATGATTGAAGCACGGGTTGGCGGTTCTCCCGCGCGTCTCCGAGCATAATCGTTGCGAACGCCACATTGGTGCAAGCGGCGTTTGCTGTTAGGGGCGAGGGCCAAAGAAAATGGTTGCCGTTGGGCCGATTTCACCGCTCGATCAGGCGCATACGCGGAAGCGACCCGGTGTCCGGAACAGCGCGCAGGCAGCAAAACCTGCCAGCGGTGATCGCACGACCTTATCAGCGGCTTATGCCAAGGGACGCCGGTTTCGGAATTGCGGCAACAGCAAGCGGCAGCAAAATGACCTGCCGGCGGCGGAATCCTCCGTTCTGTCAGCGGCTGATGCCTGGCCGGGGCAAACGGTGGGGCGGTCTGGCGGAGGGATCAGGGCGAGCGCGGCGGCGGGCGAGATTCGGGAGACAGGGCACGTACGGGCGGGCCGGCACAATGTTGTGACGGATTCCTAACCCTCGCCTCGCGAGATAATGTCCCGCCATGCCGAGCGAACAGGATTCGGGCTGGGTCGGGCCGATCGTCTCGGTGACGATCTTCTTCCGTCCGAGCGGGCCGGCCCGGTTCGCCCGATTTCCCGGGTCAGCGTGGCGCGGCGCCTTCGGGCACAGCTTGAAGCGGCTCGTCTGCGTGATGCATCTCCGTCCCTGCGAAGGGTGCGTGCTCCAGCAGGCCTGCGTCTTCCCGCAGGTGTTCGAGCCGCCGGTGCCGGCCGATGCGCCGATCCTCGTCAACTATCGTGTCGCACCGACCGGCTTCGTGCTCGACCCCGCCGAGACGCCACGGGGCTCCGTCTATTTTCCCGACGACCTGATCCCGGTCACATTCCGCCTGTTCGGCCGCCTCGCCCGGTTCGCCCCCTACGTGCTGAGGGCGCTGCTCGAGGCGGCGGAGCACGGCGTCGGCCCGGACCGGGCCTCGCTCACGCCGGGACTGGCGCAGTCCGGCCTCATTGCCGACGTTCATGCGGCCCGACCGTTCGATGCCGAATTGGCGTCTGCCTTGCTGGCGCCCGGCGTGTTCGTGGTGCCGCCAGCGCCGGCGGGCCCGGTTGAGATCCAATTCTCGACGCCGCTTCGCCTGCGTCTCCGCAATGATCTTGTTGCGCCGCAGCATCTCAGCCCTGCTCATCTTCTTGGCGCCGCGGTGCGGCGGGTCTCTCTGGTTTCCCTGTTCTTTGGGTCCGATCCGCCGAAATTCGATCATCGGGCGCTGAAGGAAGCGGCCGAGCGGATCGAATGGCGGGAATCATCATTCCATTGGATCGAGACCACGCGACGGAGCGCCCGCCAGCAGGCGGTCATGCAGCTTGGTGGGATCATCGGTGACGCCGTGCTTGATCTTTCGCCCGCGCCCGAGCTCTGGCCGTTCCTTTGGCTCGGCCAGTGGCTGCATGTCGGAAAGGGTCCGACCATGGGCTTCGGGCGGTACCGCATCGCCGCCGCATGATTCCCGACCCCGGCCGGTTTGCGCGACGGGTCGCGCTCTTCATCACCGGGCTCAATCCGCAAGTCGTGACGGAGACGCTCTGGTCGCTGGCGCGGGCGCCCTCACCCTTCATTCCGACCGAGATCTCGCTTCTCACGACGCGCGAAGGGCGGAGCCGGGCGCTACTGATGCTGTTGCCTTCCGCCGAGGCCGGATCGGAGGGTCCACAGGCGCTGGTCAGCCTGGGACAGGAGATCGGGATACCCGATCTCGCCCAACGGCTGCCGCCGTCGGCTATTCATGTCGTTGAGGATGCCGCAGGCGTCGGTCTTGATGACATCGCCGATGAGTCGGCCAACATGGCCGCCGCCGACGCGATCACCGCCCTGATCCGCGACTTCACCGCGGACCCGGCGGCGGCATTGCATGTCTCGATCGCCGGCGGTCGCAAGACGATGGGCTTCCTTGCGGGCTATGCCCTTTCGTTGTTCGGCCGGATGCAGGACCGGCTTTCGCATGTCCTGGTTCCCGAGCCCTACCAGTCGCATCCGCAGTTCTTTTTCCCCCCGGCCGCATCACGCGTTCTCTTCAGCCGTGATAACCGGCCGATCAGCACCGCCGATGCGATCGTGCGCCTCGCCGACATCCCCTTCGTCCGCCCGCGCGGGGCATTTCCTCCGAGGACGCTGGCACGCGCCGGCAGCTTCGCCGCGGCGGTTGCGGAGCTGCAGCAGCATTTCGTTCCGCCGCGTCTGATGATCGATCCCAGGCGCCGGGTTGCGGAAGCCGGCGGCGTGTCGCTGGCTCTCTCGCCCTCGCTGCTCGGCACGCTGCTTTGGTTCGCCCGCGATCGCCTTCGGTCTGACCACGGTATCGACTGGCGGTCGGTGGATCCGGCGCCTCTCATCGCGGCGCTGGCGGAGGTGGCCGGCCCCGCTCAAACGGCAAGTATTCGTGACAGCTTCGTGAATGGCCTTGAGTGCGCCTGGCTATCCGAGAAGAAGACGCGGGCCAACAAGATTGTCAGGGATGCGCTCGGCAGTGCTGCCGCGCCATACCTGATCGAGGCGCTTGGTTCGCGGCCGCGCACGCGCTACCGTCTCGCCACTCCCCCGGAGGCCATCATCGTCGTGGGCGAGGTTTCCCTATCCGAGCGTGCAGGGCCGGAATCGTGAGCGATACCGGGCCCAACGTCACGGAGATCGTGCTGGCAGCGCTGCTGCACGACATCGGCAAGCTTTTGCAGCGCGCGCACGCGACCAACAGAGAGATTCCGGATGCGGTGCGCGCGCGGGAATCAGTCGTGCTTCCGACCGCGCATGACGGGCGGCATACGCACCAGCACGCCCTGTGGTCGGATGTCTTCTTTCAGTGGATGGAAGACGAGGGTCTTCGCTTCCCGGCGGGCGTCAACCGTAACCAGGTCCGGGACCTCGCGGTCTTCCACCACCGCCCGACGGACGGACCAAGCCACATCATCACGGAGGCGGATCGCCTGGCCTCCGGGCAGGAGCGGAAGGAGCAGGACGAGCGTGCCGAGGCGGATCCGGCCAAGCGTCACGCCTTCCGCGAGAAGTCGCTGCTGTCGCTGACTGGAGCGATCGATCTCGGGCTGGGGAGCGCCGCCAGTGCACACCACGCGGCGTTGCCTCTTGAGGCCGCCGCGCTGTTCCCGCGGCTCGCGGAACCGGTTGCGCAGCCGGGTCGGTACGCAGAACTCTGGCGGCTTTTTCGGCAGGGTTTTTCCGACCTTTGCACCGAATTTCCCGACGCGCCGGTGCTGTTCGAGCAGGGACTTCTGGCGCTTTCGGAGCAACTTCTCTGGGCCGTTCCGTCTTCGACGATCGATCAGCCCGATGTGCCCCTGCACGATCATGCGCGAGCCGTCGCCGCTATTGCCGCTTGTCTTTTTATTTTCCACTCGGCGCGCGGCGAGCTTGGCGACGAGGGTGCCATTCGTGACCGGAACGCCAAGAAATTCCGGATCCTTGAGGGCGATCTCTCCGGAATTCAGCACAGCCTGTTTCGCCTGAAGAGCGAGCAGGTCAAGGGCGTCAACCGGATCCTCCGCGCACGATCATTCCTGATCGCGGCCACGACCGAGGCCGCTCTCCTCCTT
>JBOHMF010000443.1:0-3819 GCA_050730055.1 Allostellaceae bacterium | reverse complement strand
ATCCGGGGATGCGGCTTTGTATACGGGCGCGGCCGCAGCAAGGGCACGTCGAGGGTCCAGAAACGGCCGCGATGCGAGAACGCGCCCTCGGTCCACGCCTTCAGCAGGATCGCTTCGGCTTCCTCAAGACGCTCCTGAGCCTCGCGGTGATCGACGCCAAAGCCCTGGTAGTCGTAGATGTTGAAGGAGCTGCCGCGGCCGAGACCGGCGACGAGCCGACCCTTCAGCAGATTGTCGAGAACCGAGAGCTGTTCGGCGAGACGGACGGGGTGGTGCAGCGCGACCTGCACCACTGCGATGCCTAGGCTTGCCCGCTTGAGCGCGGGCGCGAGCGCGCCGGCAAAGACGATCGGGTCGGCATAGGCGCAGATCCCATCAAAATGATGCTCGGCGAGCCAGACGACATCGATCCCGAGCGAATCCGCCAGCTTCGCCTCGGCCAAGGTCTCATCGATGACGCGGCCGTCCTCCGCGGGATCGCGGCTGTCGGGAAACAGAAAATCGCCAAACTTCATGCCCGCCTCGTCTTGCTGCGCGCGCATCACGGGCCGCGAGAGACTCCGTTGTCAAGCCGGGGCGCGGCGATTGCGCGGGCGCGCCGCGGAGCGTTTTTCGCTATGATCGCGGCGACCCGGTCCCAGCAAGGAGCAAGAAGATGAACCAGGACGCCAAGAAGACTGCACTGCGCATGATCCCCTATGGGATCTATGTGCTGACCGCTGATGACGGCAAGGGCAATATCGCCGCCGCCACGGTCAATTGGGTGACGCAGAGCGCCTTCAACCCGCCGCTTGTCGTCGTCGGGGTCAAGACCGACAGCGGTGCCTACCAGATCGTCAAGAATACCAAGGCCTTCGCCCTCAATATGCTGGGCAAGGACGGCAAGGGCATGGCCTTCACCTTTTTCAAGCCGGCGCAATTGGCCGATGGCAAGATCAGCGGTCAGGCGTTTCACAAGGGCATGACCGGCGCGCCGATCCTTGACGCCGCCCCGGCCGCGGTCGAGTGCAAGGTCACCGGCATCGTCGAGCAGGGCGACCACCATGTCGTCGTCGCCGAGGTCGTCGAGGCGCATCTGCCAAAGCCGATCGCCGGTCGCCCCGACGCCGCGATCCTCGAAATGAAGGAGCTCGGCGACAACGTCTTTTACGGCGGGTAGCCCTCATGGGTGCCGGTCGTGCGGTCGCCGGCCGGCGCTCGCCCCGGGTTTGATACGGGTTTGATGCCGGGCTATTAATCACGATTTGAGATGAATACGCGCCGCCTTTTATGCACTCTTCGCGTGCCGGAGAGGGAGCAGAAATGTGCGGGGTGTCCGCGGCCTCGGCGGGGCCGCCTTTGTCTATCTGATGATGGCCGTGTTTGGCCTCGCCGGCGCGGGGCTGGTGCTGATCGCCACCGCCGATGTCGTCGTCGCGCTGCTGCTGGCGCGCGAGATCGGCGCCGACCGCCCCAAGCCCAGGCGCATCGCCCTGAACCAACCGGAAACCGGGATCGTTGACGGCGTTGATGACGGTGCGAGGGCGATGATCGAACGGCTCAGCGCAGTGACTCTGGCGACCCACGACATGGGCCGGGCGGTCCGCTTCTACCAGATGCTCGGCTTTACCATGCTCTATGGCGGCGAGAACGCGGAGTTCACCAGCTTTCGCGCTGGCACCGGGAATTTTCTCAATCTGATCGCGGTGCCGGAGGATCGCCAATGGTCATGGTGGGGCCGGATCATCTTTTATGAGTCCGATGTCGATGGCCTCTACCGCCGGGTCGTCGCCGCCGGATACCGGCCGCAGGCGGCGCCGCGCGACGCCTCCTGGGGCGAGCGCTATTTCCATCTGACCGATCCCGACGGCCACGAGTTGAGCTTTGCCTGGCCGCTCGATCGCTGATCTCCGGTTCCGTGTCCGCGCGGGATGTCAGGGGATCGCGCCGCGCAGCAGCGTCGTATCCTGCCCCTTGACCGGATCGGCCACGGCCGCTTCGAGGCTGCCCGCGCCTTTCCATTCCTCTGCCGGCCGCGCCTTCGCATTGGTGCCGATCTGGTCGATGTTCCAGTAGATCTCCAGCCGGTGCCCGTCGGGATCGCGGAACTCCACCGCGATCTGGCAGCCTGCCCGGCGCCGCCCCTCAAAATCGATCGGCACGTTGGACCGGCGCAGGTGCTCGCGGGCCCGGAACACCGCCTCCAGCGTGCCGACTTCAAAGGCCAGATGGTGCAGCCCGGCGTTCCGGGGTTGCGCCTCGCCCGCGCGAAACAGTGCTACGCCGTGGTGGTCGGTATTGCAGCGCAGAAACACCGCGCCGCCCGGCGCCATGTCATCGCCATAAACATCCGACACCCGGAACCCCAGCACCTCGGTATAAAACCGCGCCGACCGCCCCAAATCCTGCACGTAGAGCGCGATATGACCGATCTTGTCGATCTGGAACGGCATCCCTTTTGGCCGGTCCAATCCCGCAATGGCCTCTTGCGCCATGGCTCTTTCCTCCTGCTCCGGGGTTTTCAGATCGGGTCCCACGGGAACGCTTCGTCGGAGCGATCGACCGGCATAAAGGAAGGTTTCAAGGCCGGCAGGGCGTGCTCGGCGATCGCTTCCGGCGTCCAGCCTTCGGCCCGGTGGAGCGTGCGGATCGGCCTGGGCGAACTGAACAGATAGATTTCGTTGAGGCGCGTGCCAAAGACCTGCCCCGTGACCTCGCGCGCCGCGTCGGAGGCAAGAAACACCGCCATCGGCGCGTTCTTGTCCGGGGTCATCCGCGTCAATTTGGCGAGCCGCGCGCGCTGCTCGTCGTTCTGCGCCGGGATCGACTGCGTCATCCGGCTCCACGCCCACGGCGAGAGGCAATTCGAGCGCACATTGAAGCGCCGCATGTCGATCGCGATCGCCTTTGAGAGGGCGGTGATGCCGAGCTTGGCCGAGGCGTAGTTGGCCTGGCCCATGTTACCGATCAGGCCCGAGGTGCTGGTGATGTGGACAAAGGCGCCGCTCTCCTGCTTTCTGTACTGGTCGGCGGCGGCGCGGCTGACAAAAAAGCTGCCGTTCAGATGCACCCCGATGACCGCGAGCCAGTCTTCCGGCGCCATCCGGTGAAAGATCGCATCGCGCAGGATGCCGGCATTGTTGACGACCGCGTCGAGTCGGCCGAAATGGTCGAGCGCGGCCTCAACGATCTTTTGCGCCGAAGCCCATTCGGCGACCGAGTCGGTGCTGATCGCGGCCGTCCCGCCGGCCTCTTCGATCAGCTTTTTGGTCTCCTCGGCCGGGGTGCCCGAGCGGCCCTCGCCGGCGAGCGAGGCGCCGATATCATTGATCAGGACCTTGGCCCCGGCCTTCGCCATCGCGATCGCGATCGCGCGTCCGATGCCGCCGCCCGCGCCCGTCACGACCGCGACTTTTCCTTCCAGCATGCCTGCCATTCCCGCCTCCTTGCTGACAGTCGGCGCAACGCGCGCCTCCGACAATCATAGGGTGGCGGCTACCGCCAGTCGTCGAGGACGTAGAGGCCGGGCCGGCTGTAGCACGCCGCGTTCGGCCGGTGCATCGTGACGGCCTGAACCTCGGCGCGAAAGCCGCGCGCCACCATGTGCAGGTACGCCTCCTCGCGGGCGAGATTGACGCCGGCCAGGACGTTCGGCATGCCGACCGCGGCGGCGAGCGCGCCGCAGCCGTCGAGCAGCGCGGCGAAGCGCGCCGCATCCCCCGCGCCCGGCCGCACCGCGCCGAATTTGACAAAAACGCAGCCCTCACCCGCCTCGCTCGCCGGCCCCCAATGGCACACCGCAAACCCGGCGAGCCGGCTGGCGCCCTCCCACAACAGCAG
>JBOHMF010000442.1:0-3823 GCA_050730055.1 Allostellaceae bacterium | reverse complement strand
CCCGACACCGAGACCTGGCGGATTTCGCACAGGAGACGCACCTCGCCCCGGCCGCGAAACGGGTATTTATCCTTGCCGAGATATTTCCGGGCGAGCGCATCGATGTGGTCGTCGGCACCGGCTTCGGTCACGCGCTCGACCCGGCCGCGGATCTGGACGTAGCGATAGGGATTGTCCGGGTCGAGGATCGCCAGCGCCACCGGCGCGCCCGGCTTCAAGGTGCGCGCCTTGGTCCGGCCGCGGGCGGTGTTGACGCGGATCGTACCGCCCGTGTAGTCGAACCACACCGGGGTGACCTGCGGCGCGCCGCCCGCCATCACCGTCGCCAGATTGGCAATCGCCTTCTTGTCCTGGAGAAGATCGAGAAAGTCGTCGAGGACGACCGGCATCCGTCGCGCTCCGTGATCGATACGCCGAGGGTGAACGCCGCCGCGCTCACACCGTCTCCAGGATTTTCTCCTCGGTGATGTCCGGGGCGAGGAGACTGCGCCAGTCGGCCGCGCGCGGCAGGACGCCTTCGGCGGCGCGCAGAGTGTAGTAGCTTGACGTAGTGCCGGCGGGCGCCCCGCCTTCCTCGACCGTTCGGATCGCCTGGCGCAGCAGCCGGCGGGCCTGGAGGATCGCCTTGTCGGCGGGGCCGAGATGCTCCCGGCTGCGATCGACGATGCGGCCCATGCTTTCCTGGATCGCGCGGTCCTGGCCGTTGATCCCATCGATCCCGGTCCAGGTCTCTGTGCGCTGGGCCTCGCGGTCGAGGAGGTAGTTGTTCGCCCGGTTCCGTATTGGCCGGAACGTGGTCTGATCGACATGAAGCGGCCCGTTGCCGAGACCGCGCTCAAGACGGTCGTCCTCGCTGAGCGGCTCCTCGCCTGGGCTGTATACCCAATTGTAGACCATCGTCGTTTCGTCGTCGATCGGAACCCAGATGTGCCCGGCGACCGTCGGTCGGCCCTGCGCCGAGCGCGATGGGCGGATCTGGTGAAACGGCAGGACAAAGTGATAGACGCGCAGGTGCTTGTCGGCCTCGTCAAGCGGGCGGATGCCGGCGTACTGATAGCCGTAATCGGTCAGATCGACGACGAGCGTCGGGGCCTTGCCGCGGACAAACGGGTCGGAGGGCCGGATGCCCGGGCGCGCCGCGTTGTCGCTGAGCGTGCGGTGCAGGATCGGCGCGTGCGAGGTGTCGATGCCGCCTTCAAGGCCCTGGAGCCAGTTGCTTTCCTGGATCACCTTGGAGACGTGGCGGTGGCTTTCCGGCACTTGCGTCCAGGCGAATTTTGGCAAGGGCGGGATCTTGTCCGCCGGCCCGAGATAGGCCCACACGAGGCCGCCCAACTCACAGGTCGGATAGGCGGTGAGATGGACCCGATCCTTGAACTGGTTTTCCGGCGGCTCGTTCATCTGATCGACGCAGGCGCCGGTCACGTCAAACTTCCAGCCGTGATAAACGCAGCGCAATCCGCACTCCTCGTTGCGGCCAAAATAGAGCGAGGCGCGGCGGTGCGGGCAGTATTCATCGACAAGGCCGATACGGCCGCGGCTGTCGCGAAAGGCGACGAGGTCCTCGCCCAAGAGGCGCACCCGCACCGGCGGTCCGTCGGGTTCGGCGATCTCATGCGACAGGAGCGCCGGCAGCCAGTAGAGCCGCATCGTCGTCCCCATCGAGGTGCCCTGCCCCACCCGGGTCAACTGTTCGTTCAGGATTTCTTCGCGTGAACGCATCGCAATCCTCCCGTTGCGGTGCCGGGGCTGCCCGCCACCCTCGATCTGCCGCGGCAAGGATCGGTTTGGCGGGGGTTTGTGTCAAGCCGGTCCCGGACGAGGCCGCAGCCCCGCCCGGATCACCCCATCCGGCGCGGCTCAGACCGGCAGCGTCCAGCCGAACCAGTCGCACACCGCCCGGCCCATCACCAGATCGCGGTCGGACCCGGTGAGCCAGGGCACTTCCTCGGTGAACATCGTCACGCACTGCCGCCACGAGCACGGCATGCGGGTGATGTCGGTGCCCCAGAAAAACCGCCGCGGGCCAAAGGCGTCGTAAAGCCGGCGGATCGAGGGCTGGATGTCGCGATAGGGATAGGCTTCGCCCGATTCGCCAGGGGCGCCGGTCGCCTTCAGCGCGACATTCGGGAAGCGGGCAAGCGCCGCGACCTCCGCGCTGTTGGCAAAGGCGGCGGCGCCCTTGCCGCCACGCACCCGGCCAAAATGATCGATGATCAGCTTGAGAGCGGGGTGGCGCCCGGCGACCTGGGCGACCTGCGGCAGAAAGTTTGACGCCATCAGCGCGATCGGAACGCCGGCCTTTTCGGCGGCCGGCCACAGCCAGTCCATCGTGCCGTCGGTCATCCAGGTCTGCTGGTGCGGCTGGGTGAAGGCCCAGCGCAAGCCCAGCATGCCGGGCCGCCTCTTCCAGCCGGCAATCAGATCCCGGCTTTCCGGCTTGTCGAGCGGGAAATTGCCGAGGATGGCAAAACGGTTCGGGTACTTCTGCGCCGCCGCCTCGGCGATCGCGCCGGAATCGGGGTCCCAGCCCGGCGGGTGGATGAGGGCCGCATCGACCCCGGCGGCGTCCATGTCCTTGAGGCAATCCTCGGCCGAATAGGACAGGACCTGGCGGTGCGCCGGGTTGCTCGGCAGGTGGTTTGACCACAGATGGATCTGCGCATCGACAATCGGCATGACCGGTCTCCTTGTCCTCAGCGCGTCATTCCGGGGGCGTCGGCCGGCACGTCGTAAAAGGCCAAGGTCATCGAGACCATCGTGTAATAGCCCATCAGACAGATCACATCGGTGATGCCGACGTGGCCGAGGTGTTCGACCGCGCGGTCGTAGAGACCCTTGGCGACCCAGCGCGCGTTGGCGAGACAGGTGGCCATCTCGTAGACGACCTGTTCGCGCGGATCACTGAACGCGGTCGGCAGCCCGGAGAGGATCGCCTCGACCTTGTCGGCCGGCAGCCCGGCGGCCTTGCCGGCGCGCTCATGCGCATTGGTCGGATAGACCGAATGCCACTTGCTGTTGATGATGACGACCGCGATCTCGCGCTCGCGCTCGGAGAGCGAATAACCGGTGCGGAAATGCGCCCCCAAGGGTCCCGCCGCCTTGGCGAGCCTGGGATTGTGCACCCAGATCTTGGTCGGCCCGGGCAGCCGCCCGCGTGTCGCGATCAGCGAGCGGTAGCCTTCCTGCTGCTCCGGCGTCATCTCGTCATAGGGGATCTCGGCATAGCGGCCAAAACTCGGGGTCGCGGGCATCTCGGGTTTCCTTCCCCTGGATAAAGTCCGCCCATCCTGCAACAGCGCCACGGCCCTGTCGACTCGCACAGTGGGAGCGCTGGTACTTGGCCCGGCCTTGATGTAGCCTTCCCGGCGCAAGCGGGTGGAGAAACGCGATGCCGGCGCGGAGCGGAAAGCAGTATCTCGACGGGCTGCGCGAGCGGGACCGGGAGGTCTGGCTCGGCGGTGAGCGGTTGCGGGACGTGACGACCCACAAGGGGCTCGCCGGCGGGGCGCGGGCGATCGCCTCGCTCTACGACATGCAGCACGACCCGGAACGGCGCGCGGCGATGACCTACCCGTCGCCCAAGGACGGCGCGCCGGTCGGGCTGTCCTTTATCATCCCGCGCACCCGCGAGGATCTGGAGCGCCGCCGCGACATGATGCTGGCCTGGGCGCGCGCCACCTGCGGGATGATGGGGCGCTCGCCCGATTTCATGAATGTCACCTATGCCGCCTGGGCCGGCGCCGCCGATTATTTTGCCAGGGGGCGCCGCGAATTTGCCGACAACCTGGTGCGCTATTACGAGCACCTGCGCGACAACGAC
>JBOHMF010000441.1:0-3828 GCA_050730055.1 Allostellaceae bacterium | reverse complement strand
CTCCCGCACTGCCTGCGGCGTCGGCGCCGGAGCGGGAAAGTCGAGGCGGGCGGTTTCCTGCGCGCGGCGAAGATCAACACCCGCAGGGTCGATCCCGGTGATCCGCCAGCCGCTCCCCCGGCGGCCGAGCAGAACGGCGAGCCGATCGGGCAGTGCGGCGGGATCGGCGTTTGCCGCGGCGAGGATCTGCGGCTCGGCCGCGGTAAGCGCGGCAAGATCGCCGGCCTCAAGGAGCGCCGCGCCGGCAATCCACTCGATGCGGCCAAAGCCGGCGACCAGGTGAGCACGTTCGACCGCCACGCGATAAAGGCGAAAATCGCCAAATCCGGCATAGCGCCGACTCTCCGGGTAGCGCGCCGTAAAGCGGGCCATGAGGCGCGGGTCCGCGCTCGGCACGGCCCGGCCGATGAGGGTGAGGCGCGGCCCGGCAAGCGGGTCGGCATGGCCGGCGGTACCGTCGATGAGGAGCGCGAGGCGCGGATCGGCGGCGAGGTTGCGGGCGTGCTGGGCGAGATCGGAGAGCAGCAGCAGCGGGGCGGCGTCGAGATCCGGCGCGAGGAGGACGAGCGAGGCATAGGGCGCGCCCTCCAGAGTGGTGGCGAGCGCGGCGCGCCCCTCCCGCCGCACCAGCGCGCGGGCGAGCGCCGCTCCCTCCCCTCCCGCTGGCAACGCCTGAAGGTTTTCCTGCATAATAACGAGAGTTGAGCCGCGCCGGCCCCGGCGCGTCAAGAGCACGCGGCCGGCCCCTTGCACTCAAGGCGGCGGCACGGATTTGTCATGGCTGGCCGGCGATTGTATTGTGACAGGGTGGACCCTCCGGTGGCCGGCCGGCAGCGATCGATTGGGGGCGGGTTGCCATGTCGAATACGATTGCTTTGGTTGACGATGACCGCAACATCCTGATCTCGGTTTCGATGGCGCTCGAAGCCGAGGGCTTTACCGTGCGCTGCTACAGCGACGGCACCGAAGCCTTGAAAGGGATCAGCGCGCAACCGGTCGATCTGGCGGTGCTCGACATCAAGATGCCGCGTCTTGACGGGATGGAGCTCCTGAGCCAATTGCGGCGGCAGAGCACGAGCCTGCCGGTCATCTTTCTGACCTCGAAGGACGATGAGGTGGACGAGCTCCTGGGTCTGCGCATGGGCGCCGACGATTATATCAAAAAGCCGTTTTCGCAGCGTCTGTTGATCGAGCGCATCCGGGCGCTGATCCGGCGCGGCGAACTGGCGCGCGAGCGCGAGGACGCGCAGGGCGAGCCGGTCATCGTGCGCGGCCTGTTGATCCTCGACCCGGCCCGTCACCTGTGCACCTGGCAGGGGCAGCCGGTCGAGCTGACGGTGACCGAGTTTCTGATCCTCAAATCGCTGGCCCACCGCCCGGGCCACGTCAAGAACCGCGACCAGTTGATGGACGCGGCCTATGGCGAGCACATCTATGTGGACGATCGCACGATCGACAGCCACATCAAGCGCCTGCGCAAGAAGTTCAAGTCGGTCGATGGCGAGTTTGCGCACATCGAGACGCTGTATGGCGTCGGCTACCGCTACCGCGACCGCTGAGGCGGAAGCCGCGGCCGCAAGACCGGTCGCGGCGCCGGCGCCGGTGCGGCGGGCGGAGACCCGCCCGCCCCGGCGCCGGATGTGGCGCGGACCGATCTCACCGCTGACCCGCCGCATCCTCGCGGTCAACGTGCTGGCGCTGGCGATCCTGGCAGGGGGGTTTCTCTATCTTGGCAAATACCAGGCGAGCCTCCTCGGCCAGCAGATCGAGTCGCTGAAGACGCAAGGCGAGATCTTTGCCGCCGCGCTTGGCGAAGGCGCGGTTCTCGACTCGCCGGACCAGGGCGAGGTGCTGCTTCCCGATCTTGCCCGCCAGATGATGCGGCGGCTGGTCCAGCCAACGCGCACGCGGGCGCGGCTGTTTGGCATCCAGGGCAGCCTCATCGCCGACAGCCGCGTGCTGCGCGGCGCCGGCGCGGCGATCCAGGTGACCGAACTGCCGCCGCCGAGGCACCCCTCCCTGGCCCGGCGCCTGTTTGATCGCCTCTATGACGCGGTCGTCGGCAGCCTGCCGCACCATGGCCAATATCCGGTCTATCGCGAGAGCGCACTGCCGCAGGCCGCCGATTTTGCCGAGGTGGTCGAGGCGCTGCACGGCCAGGAAGCGTCCGCGGTGCGCAGCGATCCCGCCCGCGGCGGTCTCCTCATCAGCGTCGCCGTTCCGGTGCGGCGCTACAAGGAGTTGCTGGGCGCGGTGATGCTGTCCACCGGCAGCGGCGAGATCGAGGCGGAACTGCGCACGGTGCGCCTCGAATTGTTGAAGGTTTTTGCCGCCGCGCTCTTTGTCACGGTGCTCCTGTCGCTTTATCTCGCCAGCACCATCGCGCGGCCGATCCGTCGTCTCGCCGCCGCCGCGGCGCGCGCGCGCGGCCGCCGTGCCCGCGTCGAGATCCCCGATTTCACCGGGCGCGGCGACGAGATCGGCGATCTCTCGGGGGCCTTGCGCGAAATGACCGCCGCGCTGTGGCAGCGCATGAGCGCGATCGAGAGCTTTGCCGCCGATGTCGCGCACGAGATCAAGAACCCGCTCTCCTCGCTGCGCAGCGCCGTCGAAACCGCGACGCGGATCGAGGACCCGCAAAAGCAGCACCGTCTGATGGCGATCATTCTCGATGATGTCGAGCGTCTCGACCGCCTGATCACCGACATCTCCGACGCTTCGCGGCTCGATGCCGAACTGTCCCGCATCGAACTGGAGCCGGTCGACATCGCGGCGATGCTGGATGCGCTTGTCGCTGTGCACGAGACGGCCGGGGGCGATACTGCGCCGCGGCTCGTCTTTGTGCGGCCCGAGCGCGGCCGCGATCTCTCGGTGCCCGGGATCGAGACGCGGCTGTCGCAGGTCTTTCGCAACGCCATCGCCAATGCCGTCTCGTTCAGCCCGCCGGGCGGCGAGATCCGTCTGATGGCGCGGCACGATGGCCGCGCCGTTCTCGTTACCGTCGAGGATGAGGGACCCGGGGTCCCGGAGGAGAAACTGAGCGCGATCTTTGACCGCTTTTATACCGAGCGCCCGCTTGGCGAGAAATTCGGCACCCATTCCGGTCTCGGTCTGTCGATCTCAAAGCAGATTGTCGAGGCTCACCGCGGCATGATCTGGGCCGAGAACCGCAGGGACGCGGGCGGTGCCGTCACCGGCGCGCGCTTTTCGATCCGTCTGCCCGGCGGCGCATGACCGGCGGCGCGTGAAGAGCATGGGCGAAAGGCTCCTGATCCACGGCACGGCGGTCGCGCTCGACGGCGAGGCGGTGCTGCTGCGCGGCCCGCCCGGGGCGGGAAAGTCCGATCTGGCGCTGCGTCTCATCGACGGCGGTGGGCGGCTCGTCGCCGATGATCAGACCGAGATCTTTCGCCGCGGCGATCGCCTGTGGGCGCGGGCCCCTGCTGCGCTCGCCGGGCTTCTCGAAATCCGCGGCGCCGGCATCCTGCCGGTTGCGGCGATGGCGGAGGCGCCGCTCGCCCTGCTTGTCGATCTGGTCGCGCCGGCCGCGATCGAGCGCCTGCCCGAGGCGACCGTCGAGAGCCTGCTCGGGGTGTCCCTGCGCCGGCTCGCGCTGGCGCCGTTTGAGGCCTCGGCCGCGGCAAAGCTGCGCGCCCTGCGGCACGCTTTTGCCCCGGCCGGAGCGCACGCTATACTCGGCCCATGGTAACCCAGGGTGTCCGAGGACCATCGGGATTCGCCAGCCGACCCGCAGCGGCGCCGCGCCGCGCGGGTCCGCCGGCCGGGAGCGCGCCCCGCGATCTTGCCGCCTGCGGCACGGCGCCGCTC
>JBOHMF010000440.1:0-3845 GCA_050730055.1 Allostellaceae bacterium | reverse complement strand
AAACCATGTTGACGCCGCGGCGCAGACAGTGGGCGAACTGGCCGAGACCAATCGAGGCCGAATCGCCGTCGCCGGAGATGCCGAGATAGACGAGGTCGCGGTTGGCGAGGTTGGCGCCGGTCAACACCGACGGCATGCGCCCGTGAACGCTGTTAAAGCCGTGCGACTTGCCGAGAAAATAGGTCGGCGTCTTGGACGAGCAGCCGATCCCGGACAGCTTGGCGATCCGGTGCGGCGGCAGGGAGAGTTCAAAGCAGGCCTGGATGATCGCGGCGCTGATCGAATCGTGGCCGCAGCCGGCGCACAGGGTCGAGATCGCGCCTTCGTAATCGCGCCGCGTATAACCGAGCGCATTCTGCGGCAGCTTCGGGTGATGCAGACGGGGCTTGGTGATATAGGTCATGCGGGGGCTCCTGGAATGCGGGCGGCAGGCCCGCGGTCCGGGTCGTTAGGGCAGCGCTTTCCTCAACGGGGCGAGGGTGACGACCGAGAGCATGTCGGCGATCGCCTTGACGATAAAGCGGGCGGTGATCGGGGTGCCGTCATAATGCAGGATCGGCACCAGCCGGGCCGGGTCGATCTCGCCTTCGTTGACGAGGAGCATGCGCATCTGCGCGTCGCGGTTCTGCTCGACGACAAAGACGCGCTCGTGCGCGGCGATGAAATCAAAGACATCGTCGTGGAACGGAAAGCCGCGCACCCGCAGCGTGTCGAGATGAATCCCGCGCGCGTCAAATGCCTCCAGCGCCTCGTTCATCGCCAGCGAGGTCGAGCCGAAATAGATCGCGCCAAAGCGGCTGGGTTCGCGCGCCTCGTGGCGAACCGGGCGCGGCACCAACCGCTTTGCGGCCTCGAACTTGCGCAGGAGGCGTTGCATGTTGTCGACGTAATCGACGCCCTTTTCCGAATAGCGGGCGTAGCGGTCCTTGGTCGTGCCGCGCGCGAAATAGGCGCCGCGCGTCGGGTGCGTTCCGGGCAGCGTGCGATAGGGGATGCCGTCGCCGTCGACATCGAGATAGCGGCCAAAATCCCGGCCCGCTTCGAGCTCCTCAAAACCCATGACCTTGCCGCGGTCGTAGCGCGTTGCCGGGTCCCACTCCAAGGGCCGCACCAGCCAATCGTTCATGCCGATGTCGAGATCAAGCATGACAAAGACCGGGGTTTGCAGCCGGTCGGCGAGATCGAAAGAGAGCGCGGCAAACTCGAACGCCTCGTGCGGGTCCTCGGGCAGCAGCAGGACGTGCTTGGTATCGCCGTGCGAGGCGTAGGCGCAGGACAGGAGATCGGCCTGCTGGGTGCGCGTCGGCATGCCCGTCGACGGGCTGCCGCGCTGGATGTCAAAGACGACGGCCGGGATCTCGGCAAAATAGGCGAGACCCAAAAACTCCTGCATCAGCGAGATGCCGGGACCCGAGGTCGCGGTAAAGGCGCGCGCGCCGTTCCACGTCGCGCCGATGACGGTGCCGATCGCCGCCAGTTCGTCCTCGGCCTGAAGGATCGCATAGCGCCGCTTTTTGCTGTCGGGGTCGCGGCGATAGCGGTGGCAGTGAGCGATAAAGGCTTCGGCGAGCGAGGAGGAGGGCGTGATCGGATACCACGCCGCCACGGTCGCGCCGCCATAGACGGCGCCCAGCGCCGCCGCGTCGTTGCCATTGACAAAGATGCGGTCGCCGATCTTGTCGAGCGGCTTCAAGTGCAGACCGATCGGGCAGTCCAGCGCGGACAGCGCCCACTCGCACCCGAGTTGGAGGGCATGGACATTGGGCCGGATCAGCGCGTCCTTGCCGCGGAACTGCTCGCCGATCAGTGTCTCGATCGCCGCCACGTCCATATCGAGAAGCGCCGACAGCGCGCCGAGATAGATGATGTTCTTGAACAGTTGGCGCTGGCGCGCGTCCTCGTATTCCTGATTGCAGATCGCGGTCAGCGGCGCCCCGATGATGGTGATGTCGTCGCGGAATTTCGAATCCGGCAGCGGCTTTGTCGAATCGTAAAACAGATAGCCGCCCGGCTCGATCTCGGCGATGTCGTCGTCCCAGGTCTGCGGGTTCATCGCCACCATCATGTCGACACCGCCGCGGCGCCCGAGATGGCCGTCGCCGCTGATCCGCACCTCAAACCAGGTCGGCAGACCCTGGATGTTCGAGGGAAAGATGTTGCGCGAACTGACAGGGATGCCCATGCGCAGGATCGCCTTGGCAAACAGCGAGTTGGCGCTCGCCGACCCCGACCCGTTGACGTTGGCGAATTTGACGACGAAGTCGTTGACGCTTTCTAGTGGCTTCGGCATGCCGGTCCAGCATGTGTCATGTCGAGAAGGGATTTGCGCATGTCCCACGCTCCCGTCGGACAGCGCTCGGCGCACAGGCCGCAATGCAGGCAGACGTCCTCGTCCTTGACCATGATGCGGCCGGTTTTGAGCGAATCGCCGATATAAAGATCCTGCGAGGGGTTGAGGGCCGGGGCGCTGAGGCGCCCGCGCAGATCCTCTTCTTCGCCCTGCTCGGTAAAGGTAATGCAATCCATCGGACAGATATCGACGCAGGCGTCGCATTCGATGCACAAGGAGCCCGTGAATACGGTCTGCGCGTCGCAATTGAGGCAGCGCTGCGCCTCGGCAAAAGCCTGCTTTTCGTCAAAGCCGAGTTCGACCTCGACCTTGATGTCCTTGAGCGTCACCGCGGTGTCGCGCCACGCCACCTTGTAACGGTGGTCGTTTGAGATGTCGTTGTCGTAGCTCCACTCGTGGATGCCCATCTTCTGGCTGGTGAGGTTCACCGTCGGCGGCGGCCGATCGTCGATATCCTCGCCGTGGCACAGCTTGTCGATCGAGATCGCCGCGTCGTGACCGTGCGCGACCGCCCAGATGATGTTTTTGGGACCAAACGCCGCGTCGCCGCCAAAAAAGACGTTGGGGAGGGTCGAGCGCATCGTCTTTGGATCGACCTTGGGCATGTCCCAGCGGTCGAATTCGAGTCCGATGTCGCGCTCGATCCACGGAAAGGCATTTTCCTGCCCGATCGCCACCAGCACATCCTCGCACGGGATATGGGTGTCGGGTTCGCCGGTCGGCACCAGCTTGCGCCGGCCGCCTTCGTATTCGGCCCCGACCTTCTCAAAAAGGACCCCGTCGAGGCGCCCGCCTTTGTGGGTGAATTCTTTTGGCACCAGCCAGTTGAGGATCGGGATGCCCTCATGGGTCGCGTCCTCCTTCTCCCACGGCGAGGCCTTCATCTCGTCAAAGCCGCTGCGCACGGCGACGGTGACCTCCGCGCCGCCGAGGCGGCGCGAGGAACGGCAGCAATCCATCGCCGTGTTGCCGCCGCCGAGGACGACGACGCGCCGGCCGATATGATCGACATGGCCAAAGGAGACGCTGGAAAGCCAGTCGATGCCGATATGGATGTTGGCCGCGCCCTCGCGCCGGCCGGGGATGACGAGATCGCGCCCGCGCGGGGCGCCGCAACCGACAAAGACCGCGTCCCAGCCCTCGGCGAGAAGCGCCTTCAAACTGGTGATCGGGTGGTTGAAGCGGCACTCGGCGCCCATGCCGAGAATGAGCCCGACCTCCTCGTCGATGATGCTTTCCGGCAGGCGGAAGCGCGGGATCTGCGTCCAGATCATGCCCCCGGCGCGGTGATCGCCGTCAAACAGCACGCATTCATAGCCGAGCGGCAAGAGATCGCGCGCCACCGTCAGCGACGCCGGGCCGGCGCCGATGAGGGCGATGCGCTTGCCGTTCTTTTGCGCCACCGGCTTGGGCATGCGCGAGCGCACATTGTCTTCGTCGCGATTGTCGGCGGCGACGCGCTTCAAGCGGCAGATGGCAACGGGCTGCTCTTCCA
>JBOHMF010000439.1:0-3849 GCA_050730055.1 Allostellaceae bacterium | reverse complement strand
CTCCTTGACCGAGGCGATCGACACTTCGGGAGCGGCCGGACGCATGATGATGCAGATGCTCGGCTCCTTTGCTGAGTTCGAGCGCGCCATGGTGCGCGAGCGCACCCGCGCCGGGCTGAAGGCGGCGCGCGACCGGGGCCGCAAGGGCGGCCGGCGTCCCAAGCTCTTGGCCCATCAACGGGCCGAGATCCTCGCCATGCTCGCCGCCGGCCGCGGCGGCGCCGAGATCGCCCGCCTCTTCCGGGTGCACCGCGCCACCATCAGCCGCCTCGCCGCCGAGGCCAGGGCCGCATCCGCCGGAGCACAGCCCATTCCCTGATTTTCTTTGCTGGCCGCAATCGGGCTGAGGGGCCGGGCCAATGGCGATCGCGCCTCACCAACCGCCTCGGGCGCCGAGGGGGCCGCGCGCTGATCTGAAAAAGCTGACCCTCCAGGAATATCAAGGAGATGCCATGCCAGGCTAGAATATCTCCTTGAAATGAAAGGCGGGGCGGCATCGGCAGGAAGGTGCTCACACTGGTCCGTATTGAAGAGCGTGAAGCGCTTGAGGAACGGGATGGGTTCCGGCTCCTCGCCGGCTTCCGCGGCGCGGGCGCGCTCGCGCCGCGGGAATGAAGCGGTCGGCAAAAACGACCGTAGTGCCTTTCTCGCCCTTGCGCACATGGCCGCCGAGGGCGAGGGCTTGGCGAAACGTCAACCAGCGCTGGCCCGAGAAGCCGCGCTCGGCGACGGCGCTCCATAATATGAGAACATTGATACCGCCGTATTTTCGCCCGGTCGCGGCGTTCTGCGGCAGGCCGAGCGGCGCCTTGAGGCCGGCGCGGCCCCAGGGCCTGTGCACCCAGGGCACACGGCCCTGTTCGAGCTCGGCGATGATCCTGTCGGTGATCTCCTGATAGAGGTTCGCCCGGTCTCCGGAGGCGGAGCGGGCAGCGGTGGCGGTGGCCATGGCGGGTTTCCATGACGGGCGGGCGAAAGCCCTTCTCTCGCCTGCTGCACCCGTCGCGGACCCGCCGCGGCCCTTTTCCTCTCCTCCTTCCCGGCGTTCCCTCCGAGCCATTCGACCCGGTCCTCGGCGGCCGGCCCGCGGAAGCCCCGCGTCAAGCGATCGTCACCCGTGAGGGCGGAGACGGATCCTGAGCGAAGGGAAGGGAACGGCCCCGCGCGCAGCGAGGAAGACGCCCAAAGGAGTGACCGGACGAACCGGTCACGCGCACCGCGGTGACGCCATCAGTGCCGGTATGACCGCCGATAACCCGTCGAATGTCCTATCCTCAAACAGGTGCTGTCAGGACCTTCGCCGTTTCCAGCCGCCCGGCTGCCGCTGCGGGATCGTCGATCCCGTCATTTCGCCCGAGCAGAATGGCTTCCTCGAGGATAAGGGCAGCCATCTCCCAGATTTTGCGATCGGCGCCCGGGCCGAACCTCTTGCGGAAGGAACGCGCTGCCGCCTGAGCCGCGACCGCGCAGGGAGGACCGACGCGGAGATCGGGATGCAGACAAGCGCGGAGCCCTTTGAGCGCCTGCTTCGCGCATTCCAGGGGCAGCACGGCCTGCGCCTTCGCCATCACCGGCGAAACCTGTTCGAAAAGCTGCACCGCCCGGCATTTCGCGGCGAGCTTCGGCTTGCGCCAGACTTCGTCATACTCGGCCGCAACGATGCGGCGGGCGGTTTCGATAACGATGAACCGGGCGCGCTCCTCCTCGATCCAGGGAGCGTCCGACGTGCCGGGAAGCCGGGTGACGAATGGCACGAGAAGCTCGTTGCGCGCCCAGTGCATCATGAAATCATTGAGGTAAATCGCATATTCGGAAACCGGCCGGGAAAAGCAATCCGGAAGGCATGTAACATCCCTGATCTCTCGGTATTGGAAACCGGCGGCAATCACCGCGGCCTCGTTCACGCAGATATTTCCGTCTTTGTTCGGCTGCTTGTGCGATCCCCGCGCCAGGCGGAAATTCGCGAGCTGCTGGAAATCGTACGGCATCGACGGCTCCCCGGCTGGATGGGACGGAACGCTGCGCTCTTCCCGCCGTCATCCCTAGCACGCGATGCCTCGATTTTGACAGCGGCCTCGATCATGGACATGACCTGTTGCCATGGCCGCAAGAGACAAGACCGATTGCATCATCGAAAAAGTGACCGCCCACGGGTGTTGGTGGCGCTTCACACATTCCAGGGGCGAACTGAACGAAACGCTTCACATGGCCATCCGCTTGGCGACAACCCCGCACCTTCGCCGGCGGTTTACACCTTTGCCTGCAATCATCCCGATGCCTGTAATGCTGGCATCGGCTCACGCCTAAGGTGCTGAAAACCCTTGTGCTCTTGACTTTCGCGGAAGCACGGAATACATAGGAAACATATCCCCCCGGTTGCTTCGGCGGCCGGGCGCGAAGCCGTCTGCGGGCGGCTTCTGCATGTCTGGAGGCCGGCATAAGAACAAACGTTTATATTGACGGATTCAACCTCCACTATGGAGCACTTCGCAAGACTCGCTACAAGTGGGCTAACCTGCGGACGCTCTGCCAGCTGCTTCTCCCCAGAAATCCTATCGCCGAAATCAAATACTACACTGCCCTGGTAACGGCGCGGCCCGGCGACCCGAACCAGGCGGTGAGGCAGCAGCTATACTTCCGGGCGCTTCGGACCCTGCCCGGGCTTTCCATCCACCTGGGGCATTTCCTGACGCACGAGATCATGATGCCGCTCGCCCCGGTTCCCGGCCGGCCGCAGCAATACGCGCGCGTCATCAGGACCGAGGAGAAGGGCTCGGACGTGAACCTGGCTACGCACCTGCTACACGACGCGCATAGGGACCGGTTCGATGTCGCGGTTATCGTCTCGAACGATTCGGACCTGCTTGAGCCGATCAGGATCGTCCGCGAGGAGCTCGGCAAGAAAGTCAGCATCCTGAACCCCCATAAGCGGCCCAGCCGGGCGCTGCTGCCGCATATCGATTTCATCAAGCCGATCCGGGCGGGCGTGCTTCGGGCGTCGCAGTTTCCGGCGACGATGACCGACCAGCACGGGACCTTCACAAAGCCCGCGGTGTGGTGACGAGACGGCACAGGCGATGTCGTAGCAGAGGGATAAGAGCCGCTCTTGGTTTCATTTTCAATGACTCGAAGCCGGTCGACCCGGCCTTGAATTTAAGCTGGTGCGCATTGTCGCGGATGATGCCGATGTCGGCATCGGAGAAGCCCTCCTCCGCATCGGCCTCGATCTCCAGTGTCAGCTTTACCTTGGCACCCCTGGTGCACTGCAATTCCATCACCACCGCATTCAGGATGGCGTCGAACGCTTTTACCGGCCGAACCATGTCGATCTCGACCGATCCGAAGAACCGCCGCGGCTGCCGGTTCGGAGGTGGCGCCGGAGGCGTCGGCAGAAGGGGGCCAGGCCCGCTGTCGGGCGGTATTGGACCCGGCCCCGGCTGTAGGGTCGACACAGCGAGGCGCCATTGCGCTATCGCGACCTCCGGCCGCACGAGGACGGCGGTGGGCGGCATCGGCCCGTTCGGCGCCTTCTGCCACAGAAGCCCGGTGTATCTGCCCGAAGCCTGGTCGAACCCCTCTGCGTAGGCGAATTTCGGATCGAGCCTGGCGAGCGCATCGCGGATCGCGGTCTCCAGTACCAGGGGTCACGGGACGATTTGTAAAAAATCGTGCGGTGGCCCCGGCATGCCGACAATGATCGCCGCCGGACAACATCTAGTGACTCGCTCAAAAAAGCGGCAATCCGCGCGGGTTCCGCGGGATCAAACCCTCCCCGCGGCGCCGCACCCCGTTTGTCCTCTGATCCATCCCCCGGTTTGGGGGATAGCGTGGTCAACATCTTGCGCCGGG